>JAJCYJ010000744.1 GCA_029262975.1 Saprospiraceae bacterium | reverse complement strand
ATTCAGAGGACTTTCAACACAATCAAAAAATTCAAGGATTAACCATACTCAATCCATTTAAAAGATGATCATTCTGAGTCCATATTCAGGTACACCTTTTCCCTCGCTGTTCGAAGTTGGCAACTTCGAACCTATATCAATTACCAATTAGTCGATAAATATTACCTGAATCTTTCATTATTATGCCTGGTTCAAGTCTATGAAATAGACTTAGAATTAGTTCGTATTCAGACAAGAGTGCAACGCTAAAATGAATATCTTTAGCACAGGCCCGAATAAGAATCAAACGATAATAAAATTGAGTTTCTTGACACTTAGCAGATGATATTACACAACTTTTTTCGTCTTGAAAGGTGGCATAAGAAGTAAAAATATTAGGCCCGAACGAGAAATTACAATAGTTGACAAAGAAACATTAGACATTTTATGAGCAAAATTAAAAGAAGAGATTTTATCAATGGAACCTTAATGGCGGCCGGTGCCTCCTTACTTCCTTTTGGATGCCCTAGTGATAACGTATTGAATAACCTGGATCCATTATACTATCCTCCTTCATTGACTGGACTTCGCGGAAGTCATGAAGGTTCAAGTACACATGCACATAGCAGGGCATGGACTAAAAAAACGGATTGGGGGCCAACTGTCGAATTAAAAGAAGCGTATGACCTGATCGTTGTAGGAGGTGGTATCAGTGGACTGTCGGCTGCTTTTTTTTATCAACAGATGCATGGCAAAGACAAGAAAGTGCTGATACTCGATAACCATGACGATTTTGGTGGTCATGCAAAAAGAAATGAACATAAAGTTGGAGATAATACACTCATAAGTTATGGTGGATCACAAAGTCTGCAAAGTCCACATGGGTTTAGTGATGTAGTAAAAAAGATGCTCGAAGAATTGGGTGTTGATCTGGATAGATTTAAAACAGCTTATGATGGAGACTTCCTGAAAAGGAACGGACTAGGTGCCGTTACTTATTTTAACAAAGAAAAATTTGGAGAGCACAAAGTCGTGAAGCACCCATTTTCTGATTTCCCATTCTACATCCAGGGTTTAGAGCGTTCAAGTCTCTCCTATGAGCAGGCGGTAAAGCAAACGCCTTTAAGTGAGGCAGGTAAAGAACAATTACTAAAAGTATTAAATGGGGGCCTGCATGCATTAAACATACCTAAAGACGAATTGCACGAATATATTTCCACTCATTCCTACTTCGATTATCTAAAAACGACATTGGGTGTAGATGATCCAGGGGTATTAGAGATGGCCAGAACTTCATGCTCAGACTGGGCAGGAGCGGGGGCAGATATTTTGACGATAGAAGAAGCGCTGGAATGTGGTGCACTGGGTCTGGATCCATTGACCTGGAAAAATGTTGTCGGTGAAGAAGAATATGAAAAATATCTTGAGGAAGACGGTTTTGTCTTTGATGAAAAGGATCAATATATTCATCATTTTCCCGATGGCAATGCGACGATCGCACGATTGCTGGTAAAACATTTAATTCCTAATGTTGGGAAAGGAAATAATGCTGAAGACATCGTCTTGTCAAAATTCAACTACTCCGAGTTAGATAAATCCAACAATATTGTTCGTATCAGATTAAATAGTACAGCAGTCAATGTTCTACACGACGGTGATCCCAGCAGCTCAAGTGAGGTTTTTGTAGATTATATCAATAACAACACATCCTATCGGGTGAAAGGCAAAGGGGTCGTTTTGGCCTGTTACAATATGATGATACCACATATCGCACCTGACCTTCCTGTCGAACAAGCAAATGCATTGAGGCGTCATGTCAAAATCCCATTGCAATATACCACTGTAGGTCTGAGAAATTGGCGGGCATTGAAAGAGTTGGGTATCGGTTTAGCAATGTCACCAGGAAATATGCATCAAGTAGTGATGATGGATTTTCCGGTTAGTATGGGTGGATACAAATTCTCAAGCGATCCCGACGATCCTTGTGTTATTCAGATGATCGGTTGTCCATTTGGCAAGACCGTCGGTGCACCACCGGTCGAGCAATATCGCGAAGCGAGGTACCAGATGTTAGGGCTGCAATTCGAAGATTACGAAAAAGAAATCAGGGCGCATTTATCAGGTATGCTCCCCGAAGGTTTGTTTGACTTTGACAGGGATGTAGAGAGCATCACGGTTAATCGCTGGGCCCATGGTTATGCCTATAGTGGCTCCGCACTTTATGACTCTGATATGCCGGAAATGGCAAGAATAGGCCGACAACCCTTTGGTCGGATTACCATTGCCAATATCGACTCCGGTCTAAGTTCTTATTTACACGTGGCAGTAGACCAGGCATGGAGAGCTGTTAATGAGTTGGGTTGAATGATGAGGTGACCACGGAAGGTTGATCAATGAAAATTGTCTAAAGAATTAGAGATTGAAACTTATTATTTACTCAAATATGGAATTCAAAGAACAAAGCAAGAAGTGCCAAAGCGTTATTCGAATTGAACAAAGAAATACCAGCACAAATTCGACAGAGCTATTAAGCAATGCCAAATTTATTTGAAAATAAAAATGTAGTGACCGTCCTGATTTTCACTAAGCACAATACAATCTCTTGATCACAATTGCTTTGCAACCATCAGGGTAATAAGGACAAAAGTCAAGATGACCACAGTCACTATTGATTAGAAAAGTTCCACTGACTGATCAACCATTGGAACTTTTCACTACTCTTGAATTCTTATTGCTCGATTCCACTTAAATATGGAATATGAGTCCATCTCTCTTCATAGGAACTCTTGACACCCTTACTTACCTCTTCTATAAAAAGCACCCAGCTTCCTTCTCCATGCACTTTTTCATAATTGCTGGAAGCATTTCCATCAAGATCTGCCCAATTGTTTAATCCGAGAAAGACTACCCTATCCATTTTATCATCATGAAATCCTACACGACGCAAATATAATCGTGCTCTTGATGGGCTTTGTATTTTAGTGGCTTCAGTCAACTTTTTCATGGCAGCGTGATACCCTTCTCGACCGTCATCGGACAACTCATGAACAATGACACGCGCTTTTGTAATTGCCATTCCATCAGGCAGATAGGAATGATTATTATCCAAGCGCCAGATTCCACCATCCTGTAATTTTGCAATTGTAGGCATTACTTTGTTGCGCCAATGAGCTGCATGCCCTTCACCCAGATCCATATTGTCTAAGTTTCCAAATGTGTGTGGTCCATTTGAAAGAACCCATTTGCCTACATTCGGACCACTATCTACGCGCCACACACTTGCCGTGCCCGGAGCATTTTGATGATACATCTTATTATGTTCATGAATGGCTTCACCAAAAGCTTGAAGCTGATCGTATTTAGGCGTGATAACATAATTCTGCCATTGACTATACGCAGCTTCCTGGGCTGAACAAAAGACTGAAATAAATAAAAATGAGAGGAAAATTAAATTTTTCATTTTGATATGTTTTTGATTGCCATGAAAAGATAGGTAAAATCTATGAGTAATCGTATCAATGACTATTAATTAGAAATTGGTAGCATCTGACTCAATAGAGACGTGTGAAAAATTAATGATTGTAATTATTTAAACTATAATTAAAAAATTTAAACTAATTGATTCATATGGTTTAGAATATAAGATGAGTATCAATTTTATCAGTCATTTCTATTTTAAATACTCAACAATAGTTTTCAAAAAATCGTGTTTCTAATTAATAAATTGGTCTTACCTGTCCTGATTTAAACTTTCTTAAATGAAATTCCTGACCGAATCTCGCTAATGAGTGCATGCTTAAGTATGATTCTAAATATTGTCAATCCCAACCATCGCG
>JAJCYJ010000743.1 GCA_029262975.1 Saprospiraceae bacterium | reverse complement strand
AATCCACATTACTATGCCATTTTGAGTAGATCACTATTCTTTCCGTAAAGTTTTCCTTGATAAATGGAATCACTACCTTTTTATAGGTTCCTACTATAACGCCAATTATAAAACTTGCAATAACACTTGAGATTATACCGGTAGTCATTTTGTCTTGCTGTAAATTAAGTACTATATTAATTCTTTATTATCAATTCATCTGACCTGCTTATATAATTTTTAAATTCTGATTAGTGTCCATTGTTTATTGATTTAAAAATCCCCTTTTTTACATTTTTCTTTAAAAAAGATTTACTTCTTCTTGAACGAAAATTCTTTAAATTAACTCTATTCTTTGTGTGGTTGATTTGCACACATAAAATCTATAGACATTCGTAAGATACCAAGTCGAGCAAAAAGATTATTGGACCTTGAACTTAGGCAACTAGCCATTAAGAAAGTCTCTGTATAAAGAAGTGTACTATCTAAGTTTTTCCAAATCGATCAGGAATCTTGACTTCTGCCCTTTTTACAAGATCACTTTTATGAATTGTATCAATATATGTGATATATAACTCAATAATTCTTCTCTGTCCGGCGCTTAAGGCTCTGGTCACTGGCATGTATCGTGCTTGTTCAAAATTAGCAGGATCGGTCAAGGTCATTATCCGTCCTCGCCATTGTTGAAATTTTAGTGGGTCGCTAATAAAATCCATCACTGGATACATGCGATGATAAGTGCCAAAGACTTCTTCGAAGACCCGTTCATTTACAATTCGGAGATCCGGAGTAGTATTTAACCAGGATCCGAATTCATCTGCTAACGCATTTTGAAATGGCAAGACCCTGATTACTGTATAAAAGGCGGAAGGTATCCCTGTGGATGTAAATGGAGCACCTTCGTACTGTCCGTCTCTGAGTTGCGGCTCAAATGAGATATTGGGCATGCCGGGCTGTACCGATTCAAAACCAAGTGTTATTTTTCCATTTCTGACAGCAATTTGCTCATTAGGCCCATAGGGTTCAAATGAACGTCCCTTCTTATAGAATGTTTTAGTCAGTTGATTAGAGGCTTTAGAAGGGGGAGCTCCAGGTCCTGGATATTGTATCACTTTTATTGTTGTTCCCGCCGGTGGTTTTCCTCCAAAATATCTTACCTGAACTGTTGCAGCCGAAATTTTCTGATTTGACTGCCAAGATGGATTAGATTCATTGACATATACACCTCTTTCATCGGTTTGTGCTGTAAGTGGCGTTTCAAGAAGTCCAACGACAGAGGTTTGTTGATCGGTTTTAGGTTCATATTCTTCAACGATCAGGGCCAAAGGGGTTGCCTTCACATCTTTCCAGGACAACCCTTTAGGAATAATATCAAGTATCCCGGAAGTTCTGCAATATGTCCGTTGGTCGTATGGGATATCAGCTATAATTCTTCTTTCCCAACTATTCAAAGGCTTGCTGGCATCTGGTGTAACCAGAGCAAGTTGTACCTTTCCGTAATCAACCTTCTTACCCGAAATATCCTCCAGTGGAATTGCTGAACACATGTCTATGGCAATCCTTTCTATGGCCATTGACGATGAATTATACGCTAACTCAACGGCGACAGGTCCCAATGGTTTTAAGGACGGGGGGGGCGTAGAATTACCATTAGATAAACCAGGTTTATAAAAACTGTCTGGCAAGCCTTTCGGTTGTAGATTGATTGGTTTATTGACACCTTTAGAATTTGATTTCTTATATCCGTAAGGTATTAGAAATCTACCCCCAGGTGCGCTGGACAGTTCATTGTTAGTCTGCAGTCCTACCCATCCGATCAACTTGCTGTATGCAGAATTAATGGGTCTCAAAGGAGATTTTTCTAACTTCCCCTCCTGGTATAATTTAAGTTGCTTCTCGTATTCTTTATATAGATAGGCGATCTCCCCCATCAATTCGTATAGCTGATCGGGGTTATTTCTTTTTACATTTTGAAAGGCAGTTCCCTGGAAATAGATGGTATAGTAACTCGTGAACCTCATCATAAGTCCTTTTACCTCTTTCTTATTAAAGGCATTTTCTAAAGAAGCCTGGATCTTCGAACCGCTACCATAGAAGATTACGTCATCTTTATTCATACATGTCTGAAAAACCGCAGAGAAAGATCCAGCGATGATCAGTTCATTTGTAACATTATAATTGTGATTTGGATTGATCCATCGAGAATACATCCTGTTATTAGTTTTGCCTGTAAATCCGACCTTTGTATCACCGAGGGACACACTATCCAGGAATACTTGTGAACTCCAAAATGAAGCCGGATTGATATCGACCAACTTAGCAGGAGAACCAGTATCCTGATTCAATTGTAGCGACTGGTTAATCCATGATTCATCAGGGGCACTTTGTTGAGTCAGATACTTGCCTTTTTCATTCGTATATCCCGTAACGTGCGTAAAATCACCAGGTTTTGAAAAATTCGGATTCATCATTATTGGTGCCTTAGGAGTGACAAAACCACTTTGCTGCCCTCCATAATATCCCCACTCTGCGGGTGGTACTGCATCTTTCGACTTTGCGGTAGGCGTCCCGGAAGTTGGAATATCCGTGGTTAACGGTATAATAGACCATTTTTTAAATTCTTCATCATTATACACGCCCTGGCCGTACAAATAATCCCAATTCAATCGGGCATTATCCGCATCATATGTGTTGATAGGTGGGCCATAATCATTGTTATTATAAGTACTCGGTGTCCAATAGTTGAATCCTTCAAAATAAATCCTGGGTAACTGTATAATGCCCATGCTATAATTGATTTAGTGATTATAAAATTACGACCTGTCCGACTTTTTCAGGTAGTCGAATGTCGGTCCCGGGAGATAGTTTGTCCCTTTTACACAACCTGTATTTCGTAACACAGCAGCTTGATGACCAAGGGCTTCCATAAGTCCTGTAGATTTAAAAAAGACTTCAGGTGATCCTCCTGACATCGTCTCTTGTAAGGCATCCAGGAGTCTGCTATAGGTACTGTTAAATTGTTGATTTGCCTTACGTTGATTTTTAGAATAGATTTTGACTTTCGGATTATTGATAACCGGGTAGACGTCTTTATCAAGATCCAGAAAATCATTTTTAACAGCATTTTTGACCGCCATAAACTTCCAAAAATGAGCTAACTCATGTTGGCCGTCATCGTGTTGGCCGGGATCTGAACCCTGTTCTAATCCTTCACCTTGCTCTACGATCAGCGATAATGCCTCCAGGGCAGTATTTGTGTTGTCAACTTGGATCATTGTGCCAGCACCCGGATTATCTTGTTGTGGAAATTGCCCCCCGTGACTGAAAGCCTCATCAGGAAGCAACCCTAATTCATGCTCAACCATGTCATAAAACTGACCAATACTGCTGATCCCCTTGCACTTTTTAGGCACATCTTCGGCGGGTAGTTCGATGCGAAGAAAAGTCTTTATGGCAGGCTTCGAAAGTCGCTGAAGTTTAATTTTGAATCCACAGTTGCCAATTGTCTTGTGTCTAAATAGCCAGGCAGGATATTCAGGAACATAAGGTTTAGAAGTTAATTTTGGAGATCCGCCGAGTGCATTAAGCACATTGGAGACAAGGCCCATATGGAGCATTTCTTCCATGACAACGGACATAATCGTGCTGGCTGCTTCAGCTCCTGCACTTGAGCCGCCGTTGCCTACTGGAATAATGGACCAATATGCGTAAAGGTAAGTAGGTATCGTAGTTAATTCGATACCCATAGCCGTCCTCAAATGATTCATAAGAATCTTCGATAAACCCGAATTGTTCTGAGACATAAGCAATGAGATTTTGGTTGATGCGTATAAAATTTCGAATATGATAAAAATATCAAAATTTTAGATATTAATAATGGTTATCCGGAGGATAATAGCCACAGTGTGTAATGTGGGAGGAATCGTAAGTTATGATAATAGGAATAAAGAAAGGGTGCTACATTTTAATCTAAATGCCAACTATACAGTAGTTGCCATTTTTAACTGAATCTGGAAGGTTGCCTGGTGATCCAGCAATTTGACTCCCTGGTCGAAATGTGTTGCCCCTCCAGGGCTATTTAAAATGAATATTCTCGATATATAACTCGTAAGGAGTTCTGTAGGGACGATATATCGTCGCCAGGGCCACAAGAACCTGGGAGCTCTTGAAAAGAGATGTAATTGAAAGGAGTTGGCGGCATTTTCCCATGCTCGCCGAAGCTTTCTTCGATCGCCGAAGTATCATGTAGGAGATAGTGAAGGAGAGGAAATAATGACCCAAATGGTGACAACTCGATAAAGGAAATTCTGAAATGCCTCTTTTTAAGTGATTAAAATAGCAGGAAGTGGTGAATGTTGATAGGTATTAAATCTTACCAACTTTAAAATATGACAACAATTCATCAAGCTTCTCCAGGAGATTCTTGCGTTCTATAATAAAATCAAGGAATCCATGATCGAGCAGAAATTCTGAAGTTTGAAAGCCATCGGGTAGATCTTTTTTAATCGTTTCCTTGATCACACGTGGACCTGCAAATCCTATTAGTGCGTTTGGTTCCGCAAAATGGACATCTCCTAACATGGCAAAAGATGCTGTTACGCCCCCTGTTGTCGGATCTGTTAAGAATGAAAAATATGGAACACTTGCCTTTGACAAAAGAGATAACTTGGCAGAAGTCTTTGCTAATTGCATCAGAGAAAATGCAGACTCCATCATCCGCGCACCACCCGACTTGGAAATGATCATGAGGGGTGTCTCGTGCTTGATACAATAATCTATTGATCTGGATATTTTTTCACCTACGACAGACCCCATCGACCCGCCTATGAAAGTGAAATCCATGGCAGCCACGACTATTGGTTTCTTTTTGATTTTCCCGACAGCGACGCTAATGGCGTCATTTAAAGATGTCTGCTCATGTGCTTTCTTAAGACGATCATCATAGGATTTAAGATCCGTAAATTCAAGAAAATTGGTTGATCTCAGACCGTCAAAGAGTAATTTATACCTACTACCGAAGAGTATGTTGAAATAATCATGTGAACCTATTCGAAAGTGATGACTGCACGACGGACATACAAAGAGTTCTTTTTCTAACTCTATAATGGTAAATGTACCACCACAGCCTTTACACTTCTGCCAGAAGCCATCAGGCACCTCCTTTTTTTCTTTAGTGGTCGTCTGTATACCACCTCTTAGACGTTTAAACCATCCCATAAGAGCACTTGTTCGTTGATATCTTGTGTCCCGGTAATTATAAAAGTAGTGTCCGGCTCAAATGTAGACAAATAATTGAATGACAGAAACGCCAATTATGACAATTTGATCTTAAAATTATT
>JAJCYJ010000742.1 GCA_029262975.1 Saprospiraceae bacterium | reverse complement strand
GATGAAGATTATGTACTTTTAAGTTGAATGTTGCGGTGAGCCCTATGTTGTGTAAAATAGGCAGTTGTAACCAACTGAGAAAAAATGGTAGTAGTTTTTGATTTCGATGGAGTAATAAACAAATCAGAATATTTTTCAGTTAAATATGAAAGAGAATTTGGTGTTTCGAAGGATGAAATTTCACTTTTTTTTCAAAATGACTTTGATAAATGTGCGAAAGGAAATGCAGACATAAAAGAACTTTTAATTCCATATTTAGTTAATTGGAATTGGAAGGGAAGTATTGATTCATTCTTGAATTATTGGTTTGAAAATGACATTAGTTTAGACAATGAACTACTGAGCTTTATTGATAAACTAAAGCAGGAAAACTTCCATGTCGTTTTGGCATCCCAACAAGAAAGGAATCGAAAGAATCATATATGGGATAAGTTAGGAATGAAAAATGTATTTCACCAATTTTATTGTACAAGTGATTTGGGTTATTTAAAATCAGATAAAGAGTTCTATGTAAAAATTTTGACTGATTTAAAAACTAATCAAATTATCAAATCTCCCAAAGAGGTAATTTTCTTTGATGATTCGAAAAATTTCGTCAAGGCAGCAGAGGAATCAGGAATTGAGAGTTATCACGTACTAGAGAACAATGAAATTATTGAAAACATTAAGAACTGGTCACATCAAATTTTAAAGCATTCGTAGTGGCAACGCGCCACTACGCTATTTGCACAACCATTAGATAGCGTAAGAAATATGAAAGAAGTACTCATAATAACTGGAGCTTGTGGTGTAGGAAAAAGTACAACAGCCAAAGAATGGGCTAAATTAAAAAATGGGGCCACCATTGATTGTGACTTTTTTACAGAATGGATTTACAATAAAGATTTTCCCAAGTGGAAGATAGAAGAAGAAAAATTAGTAGCGAAAATTGCTTCAAAAATTGCAATTGAATATCTGAATTGGGGAATGTCAACATCTATTGAAAAAGTATGGTCTCCGGTAGGAATTGAATTGCTAAAAAATGAAATACAATCTCAAATAAAAGTAGATGTAAAAGTGATTTGGCTCTTTTGCGCAATAAATGAAAACCATAAAAGAGATCAACAAAGAATACTTGAGGATCAAATGAAAGAGAGAGTTGATATTGTAAATAAAGAATTAGAAGATTATAATTGGCCAGTGTATCTCCATAAAATTGACACTACGGATTTAAGCATTGAACAGACGATTAATATAATTGAAAATTTAGGATAGAGAGGCCATTTATGATTGCTTTTTTTGTCGATCACTGATTTTCAAATTGGTGCAGGATATAAAGGACGTAGGCGCAGCCTACGCCCAACAAGGGTTGATCGCATGCTACACATCAGCTGGCGTTCACTTTGTCAGACATATACGAGATATCTGATATTCCAACTTGATTAAATTATTGCACTTCGATTATAATGATTCGACTAGGAACACTGATGGTAGTAATCGTGGCGATGGCGACCATTTCTGAAGATTCCTACATCTGGCTAAACTTCTAACAGTAGGGTAGTGATATTGACAACCGGCGAAATTGGCATCCTATGTTATTTATCTTCAAATAGAATATTATACTTCAATAGCCCTCCTGAATTATAAGAACTAAAGGCTACTAGCGATTAAATTCCAGTTCTATGTGGGATTTATTTTGGTCCGTAATTGAATAGTAGAGATAAAGATGTTATTTTGAACCGTCAATTTTTTATCAGTTCAGGATGCGAGTACAAACTGTTATAATCGGTTGTGTTACTGGAATTAGAGATGAAAGATTAATTTGAGAGCTATAGCACGTTTAATTTGATGAAAGTGTAATACATAGCTATTCGCTATTGCGGTTAGTAAGTCGTTGTGACCAATAAAAAATGAACTTAAAATGAATTTAAATTTCTCCATTCTTTTACTCTTCTTATCCAATTTTTGTTTTGGACAAACCATATCTCAAGTTGATTCATTGATTGAAATTGAAATGAGATCTGATAAAGTTGCAGCATTGGCTGTTGCCGTAATTGACTCAGGAAGAGTAGTACATTTGAGTACGAATGGATTTAGCGATTTGGAAAATGAATTGAAGGCAACCATTGAGACGCCCTTTCATATTGCATCCGTTTCCAAGACGGTGACCAATTTAGCTGTTTTCAAATTGGTAGAATCCGGAAAGCTAGATTTGATTACGGATATTAATAAATATTTACAATTTGAGGTTAAGAATCCTTTTCACCCAAATGACATAATAACTGTTCAGGATTTATTAAATCATCGCAGTGGTATAAAAGATAATTATGAGATTTACGGCCCTCTCTGGAATATTCCTACTGGAGACCCAAAAGTGGAGTTAGCGGACTTTTTAAAAGATTATTTAGATATAAATGGGAAACTCTACAAAAAGGAACATTTTGAGAGCAATTCGAATTACAAATCTTTTTCATATTCAAATACTGCAGTAGCATTGTTAGGTTTAATTATTGAGGTAGTTTCAGAAATGAAATATGAGGAATTTTGTCAACAGAATATTTTCAAACCTATGGGAATGCTAAATACAAGTTGGTTCCTGAAGAATTTAGATTCTAATTTAGTTGCTAAAACTTATGTTTATCAGGATTCCCTTGGACTTATATTTAAAGGACATAATGGTTATCCAGATTATCCAGGAGGTCAATTAAGAACATCTATCTCAGATTTGGCAAAATTATATGTTGGATACTTGAATTCAGAAAAGGACAATTTCATTCTAAAAAAAGAAACTACAGTAAAAATAACACCTACCCCTCAAACATCGCATGAGGGTTTTTTTACTTGGTTTCTAACCGCAATTAATAATCACCTCTATTATACTCATAGTGGTGGAGATACTGGGGTGATGACAAGAGTCATTATGGATGTAGACCAAAAAAGGTGCATAATAATACTAGCTAATTCTGAATACGATAATAGAAATTTGAATAGGAGTATTGAAATGAAAATGTGGGGTAATTAACTGGATTCAACAAAGTTTAGATGTCCATACTCACATTCGGTCGCACTTCACATAATTATACGTTATATGTAATTGCCGGAATTTAAAAATCGAAGGAGATATAAAATATTTAACGGTTTGCGACTATGCTGCCAGCATCGTAAGTAGGGCTTGCCAGAATTCAAGTTGTCCGTCAGCAGGAATCGCTTGTTAGGACGAGGGCTGGGAGGTCCGTGATGTTCGTGATTATATGGTCTTCAGTGTACCTCACGGTCTACTTGCTTGCCGAATTAGCTGGCGAAGCACTTCGAGGCGATCTCTCGCTAGGTCGTAGTTGTTGACGAGATTTTGAGAATAGGCCCAACGCAGTTCGATTAGGTTCTCAAATTCGCGATCGGTGAGGAGGCCGCTCAGGCCATCTTCATAAGAACTCCTTCGAACCGGCACGGGCCCCGCATAGATAGCGTCTTGATCCAAGTGGTGAATCGTCCGCCAGGAGGTGCGTTGGGTCAGGTACGGCATCAGGTCTCGATGCAGAAGGATCTCAGCTGTGCGCTCATCGTCCTGCACGTCTGCCATTACCGCTCGCCACGAACCCAGCGCGTCACGAATTGAGGAGTCCTGCAGTAAGCCCAGCTGACCGGACGACTCAAGATTCGAGAGGGTGACGTCTGGGAGATCGATCGTCCATGCCCATGTGATGCGTGCCAGCAGCGTTCCAATACTGTCTGTGTCAAGTCGTAGTTCATTAGCAGGACCAGTGAGTCCGAGAAGTGTCAGCGCTGCATCAACGATCGCGTTATGCTCCGAACGCCATTCCATCAGGACTTCGTCAAACTGGGCCAACGTCCTACTGAGCTGATCAAGAGCGCCGAGTTCATCCTGCCGTTTCTGCCGCTCCTCCCATGCTGCGTCGATTGCAAACGCCAGGAGGATCGAGATGACAATTACAATGCCCTCAACCGTCAAGCGGCGCCACGGGAATCTCGAGGTTATACCTGTATCCTGTTGATTGGGCATGTGGGCCTGATCTGTTGACTTCGTATCACCCGAGACCATACGAACGCATTCTAAAATAATATTCTTCTGCCAATAGCGACATTAATTATAATATGCAGTTTATTATCATATGACATAATAGAAAGATTTATTTTTATTTTGCCGTATAATATGATCTATTAATGTAAAAAACTGCGGATTGCTTCATAGTGTGCAATTTTTGCCGCATTATCCACCATAATTATTTTAACATTGAAAGATCGAACTTTTTGGATCAAAGATTTTAGATCGTGCCCAACGCTCCTTTTGACTATGCAAATCCTGCGAATTAGTACTTTTAAATTGAAAGGACTGATATTTCATAGGTGATAGTAAACACTTAATAAGGCAATGAGACTTGTTAATTTAATTGCATTCTATTTATTTTCAAAATATTCGGTTTTCTTGATCTTTGGATATAGTAGAATTTTTTCCATAGAATTTTTTCTGGATAACCAATCGGATAAGACTTAGTTATAATTATGACATCACTCCGATTTCTGATTGTCACGATGCCATATGATTTTTTCTTCTGATTCGTGCCAGTGTAAGTATTGTTTTCCAAATTTTTGATCCAGAACGCCGCGCCTTACTTTTAAGGTGGGTGTCAGACAATCATTTTTTTCACTCCATGGTTCTTCTTGTATAACTACGGTAGAAATTTTCTCAAAACCCACACTTGAATTATTTAATTGCTGCACACTTTCTAAAATTGAATTTTCTACTTCAGTTCTATCTGTTGCTTTTACGTCGTCAGTTATATTGACCAGCGCTATAGGTTGAGGAATGCCCAATCCTACGACACACACCTGTTCGATATATTCATTTGCCATCAATTGTTCCTCTAAGGG
>JAJCYJ010000741.1 GCA_029262975.1 Saprospiraceae bacterium | reverse complement strand
GCTGAAGTGAAAAGTGAAGCAGGATTAATTGCTTTAAATATAGCTGAACAGGTGATTAGAAAAGAACTCAAAGGGAAACCTGAACAAGAGGCTTTTGTAAATCAATTGGTTTCCGAGATCAGTAAAAATTAAGACATATGTCTGCAATTAGAATAGCATCCAGGTATGCAAAATCTCTTCTTGACCTGGCACTGGAGCAAGGCAAATTAGAGCAAGTGGTGGGAGACATCAATTTGTTCAGGGATGCCATATCTAATCGTGAACTTCTGTTGATGATTAAGAGCCCTATTATAAATGCCGATAAAAAACAGTCTGTTTTTAAGTCTCTTTTTTCCAGCAGAATAGAGGACTTGACAGCTTCTTTTTTTGAAATCATCATCAGGAAAGGGCGAGAAAACCACTTGCCCGAGATTGCCGATGAGTTCATTGCTCAATACAAGAAATTAAAGAATATTACAAGTGCTACTGTCACCACTGCATCCCCATTGGATAGTGGTCAGATCTCTAAAATAAAATTGGAATTAATCAATCTTGGATTGGCTACCGGCACAGTAGAATTACAAACCATAGTTGATCCGAATATAATTGGAGGTTTTGTATTAGAAGTACAAGATCAATTATATGATGCCAGTGTAAAGCAAAAACTGGCAATTATTAAAAAAGAAATATTAGATAATACATATATCAAATCTTTATAAAAAGTAAATCATGGTAGGTATTAAACCCGATGAGATTTCCGCAATACTAAAGCAACAATTAGCAGGTGTAAGTTCGACTGTTGAGCTTGAGGAAATCGGAACTGTCCTTCAAGTAGGTGATGGAATTGCCAGAGTCTATGGTCTCACAAGTGTTCAGGCAGGAGAATTAGTAGAATTTGAAACCGGCGTCCAGGCAATAGCATTAAATCTCGAAGAAGACAATGTGGGTGTTGTACTTCTTGGTTCTGGCAGTGGAATTAAGGAAGGAGCTAAAGTAAAAAGGACGAAGAAGATTGCATCTATTAACGTGGGTGAAGGTTTTATGGGACGTGTAGTAAATCCATTGGGTGAACCAATAGACGGAAAAGGACCAATCCAAGGCACAAAATATGCCATGCCTCTTGAAAGAAAAGCTCCGGGCGTTATCTATCGAGAACCTGTAAGTGAACCTTTACAGACTGGTGTAAAAGCTATCGATGCGATGATTCCAATCGGAAGAGGTCAAAGAGAATTGATCATTGGCGACAGGCAGACAGGAAAATCAGCTATTGCCATTGATACAATTATTAATCAAAAGGAATTTTTCGACAGGGGGGAGCCTGTATATTGTATATATGTAGCATCAGGACAGAAGGCATCAACCGTTGCTCAAGTGGCCAAAGCACTTGAAGAAAATGGTGCGATGGCCTACACTACAATTGTATGTTCGTCTGCAGCAGATCCTGCTCCACTTCAATATTATGCTCCATTTGCAGGAGCTGCAATTGGAGAATTTTTTAGAGATACCGGTCGGGCGGCATTGATTGTTTATGATGATTTGTCTAAGCAGGCAGTTGCATATCGCGAAGTGTCCTTATTGCTCAGAAGACCTCCGGGACGAGAAGCATATCCCGGTGATGTATTCTATCTGCATTCAAGACTCCTGGAAAGAGCAGCCAAAGTGATCAACAATGACGAGATCGCTAACAATATGAATGACCTGCCTGAAAGTCTAAAAGCAGCAGGTTTAATCAAAGGTGGTGGTTCGTTAACGGCACTTCCTATTATAGAAACTCAGGCGGGAGACGTATCAGCTTATATTCCGACTAACGTTATTTCGATTACAGATGGACAAATATTTCTGGAGTCGAACCTATTTAATGCTGGTGTAAGACCTGCGATCAACGTAGGTATTTCCGTATCCAGGGTAGGGGGTAATGCGCAGATTAAGTCGATGAAAAAAGTATCGGGTACTTTAAAGTTAGACCAGGCGCAGTATAGATCTTTGGAAGCTTTTGCAAAATTTGGTTCTGATCTTGATGCGGCGACAACAGCAGTATTGGAAAAAGGAAAACGAAATGTTGAATTATTAAAGCAACCACAGTATTCTCCTGTTTCAGTTGAAAAGCAAGTGGCTCTAATTTACTTAGGTACAAACGGACTTCTAAGAGAAGTGCCTATAGATAAAGTCAAAGAGTTCGAAGAAATATTTCTGACAACTCTTGATGCCAAGGCTCCTGAAGCATTAGCTTCATTTAAGAGTGGGAAATTGGATCCTGCTGCTTTGGAGACCATTAAAAAGATCGCAGCAGAACTAAGTTCTACTTTCAAATAAAAAATGATTTAATAATAATATAAATCATTATCGCCTTTAGTAATTTAGAATTATGTCAGGACAATTAAAAGAAGTAAGAGAGCGGATCAAGTCAGTTAACAGCACGCAGCAGATTACTAAAGCGATGAAGATGGTATCTGCTTCCAAGTTGAGAAGGGCTCAGCAGGCGATCACCGAAATGCGTCCTTATGCAAACCGGTTAGATAATATCCTGCGCAACATACTTTCTAATATGGAAGGCGAGGCAGGTTCTTCATTTGGCGTTGTACGTGATATTAATAAAGCTCTTTTCATTGTTGTAACTTCTAATCGTGGTTTGGCGGGTGCTTTTAATTCAAATATTATAAAAGAAGCTGTCGCGAAAATCGAAGCTAACTATGCTGACGTACGTGCTAAAGGAAATTTGTCGATTCTCTGCGTCGGTAAAAAAGGATATGACTACTTTAGAAAAAGATATAAGGACTGCACGATAATCAAGGACTATGTATTATTGTTTGATGACCTCAGTTTTGAACATGTAGCCCAAGTTTCGCAATTTGCCATGGACGGCTTCGCCAATGGTGATTATGATGTTGTGGACGCTGCTTATAGCAGATTTAAAAATGCTGGAGTTCAATTTTCGGAATGTGTTCAATTTTTGCCCGTTACGAAAATAGAAGCGGATCCAAATGCTAAGACAGAGCATAGAGCTGACTATATTTTTGAACCGGGAATGGAAGAATTATTAGAACAATTGATACCTACCATTCTTCAGACAACCTTTCAAAAATTTGTTTTGGATACGCATGCTTCCGAACATGGCGCCAGGATGACAGCGATGGATTCTGCTACTGAAAATGCGAATGAGTTACTTAAGGGACTTAAGATATCCTATAACAAAGCGCGTCAGGAGGCCATTACAAGAGAACTTTCCGAGATAGTCGGTGGAGCCGCAGCGCTTGGAGGATAATATTAGTTTGAATCTATCATCATCGTTATCACAAGTAAATTGCATTTGTACTACATTTGAATATACATCAGAGTAGTATTTTTTCGGTCCTGAAATTATGGATAAGACACTGCATATAGTAAAGATTGGCGGCAAGCTCATTAATGATCCTGCTTCACTTTCCAAGTTTTTAGAAGCCTTTGTTCTTTTGCCAGAATCTAAGATTCTTGTGCACGGAGGCGGAAGTAAGGCAACAGAATTATCCGCTCTTTTAGGCATCGAGACCAGGATGATTGATGGGCGAAGAATCACCAATAAAGATACACTGGATGTTGCGGTCATGGTATATGCAGGATTGATCAACAAAAATATAGTCGCCAAGCTTCAGGGCTTCAATTTAAATTGTATGGGTATTTGCGGTGCTGATGGCGATATGATTCGTGCAGTTAAAAGGCCTGTCGGTGAGATTGATTATGGATATGTCGGGGATATTACGCATATCCAGACAGAGCGTATTGATAGTTTGATCAATGCTAATATCGTACCGATAATATCTGCTATTTCTCATGATGGTTCCGGGCAATTATTGAATACCAATGCAGATACAATTGCTGCCCAACTAGCCATTGCTCTAAGTAAAATCTACCATATAAGACTCTCATACTGTTTCGAATATCCTGGCGTTTTATATGATCTCGGGACACCCGAATTAACTATGAGTTCGATCTCTGAAGCCGACTTTAATGAAATGAAAGAAGTTGGAAGTGTTAATAGTGGTATGATACCTAAATTAAGCAATGGCTTCGATGCCTTAAAAGGACAAGTAAAAGACGTCAGTATTTGTGGCATTGAAAATTTATCTACCCGCGAACGAGCTACCTTGCTAACTTTGTGATCCAAGATGGATATCACACCTTATATAAAATTATTACAATCATTAGTTCGCATACCTTCTTTCTCCGGGGAAGAATCTGAAACCGCAAATTTGATCCAGGATTTTCTAGAACAATTTGATATTCCGACAGAGCGCATATATAATAACATTATTGCCCGAAACAAACATTTTAATGACGAGTATCCAACAATCATACTCAACTCCCATCACGACACTGTCAAAGTGGGCAACGGATGGACAAGGGACCCTTTAGGCGGAGAGATTGATAATGGCATCTTATACGGTCGTGGCAGCAATGATGCCGGTGGGGCATTGGTCTCTCTCATCGCTGCATTTTGTTATTTCTATGAGTTGTCCACCTCTTATAACCTGGTATTGGTCGCATCCGGAGAAGAAGAAAACTTTGGGTCCAAAGGCGTATCATCAGTTTTGAAGCAATCCGGATTTAATACGAGCCTTGGTATAATCGGCGAGCCTACACAAATGAATATGGCCATTGCCGAGAAAGGACTTATTGTTATAGATGCATTGGTATCAGGTAAAAGCGGACATGCGGCAAGAGACAAAGGTGTAAATGCTATTTACCTCGCGACCAATGATATAAACTGGATCAGAGATTATAAATGGACTAAAAAGTCAGATATACTTGACTCAACCAAGGCTACTATTACTCAGATATCCGCTGGAAGCCTACACAACGTAATCCCTGATGAATGTTCCTTTGTTATTGATTGCAGGGTTAATGAATTATACACGCTTGAAGATGTACTTTCCTTTTTAAATGAAGGAACGGAGGCAGTTTTGACACCCCGGTCTCTTAAATGGAGACCATCAGGATTGCAAAAAGACCATCCTATTGTCCTAAGGGGACGTGCTCTTGGGAGGGAAACTTTTGGATCTCCGACATTATCTGATCAAGTACATTTTAAATGTCCAACTATAAAAATAGGACCTGGAAAATCCGAAAGATCTCACACTGCTGATGAATTCATCCAGGTATCGGAAATCGAGCAGGGCATTAAGATTTATATAGATTTGTTAACAGATTTAAAAATATAATTAACATCATGAAACTCTGGGACAAAGGATATCAGATAGATCGCAAAATTGAAGAATTTACCGTTGGACTTGATCGCCAGTTCGACTTGGAGATTGCAAAATACGATGCTATCGCATCCATTGCCCATGCTCAGATGCTTCATGAAATCGGTATGATAACGGTAGAAGAAAATGCTGCTTTACACCAGGAATTGAATTTGATTCTTAATCAGATCGAAAAGGGAGATTTCATTATTGAAGATCATGTTGAAGATGTACATTCTCAAATCGAAAATACCCTGGTCGCTCAGATTGGTGATATAGGTAAAAAAATACACCTCGGCCGTTCTCGTAATGATCAGGTATTAGTAGCACTTCGTCTTTTTTTCAGGGATCGATTACGTCAATTAATCGAACAAATGAAGCGTGTAGCAACTATCCTAATCAGCTCCGCAGATCAATACAAAAATGTATTAATTCCGGGATATACACATATGCAGATAGGTATGGTTTCCTCCTGTGGCCTTTGGTTTAGTGCTTATGCAGAAGCATTGATCGATGATGCCGAATATATTTCACATACCATTAGCATCATTAACCGGAATCCATTGGGTACAGCGGCCGGATATGGCTCTTCCTTACCACTGGACCGAGAAATGACTACTGATGAATTGGCATTTGAGGGATTGTGTATTAATCCGATTAATGCTCAGATAGGACGTGGGAAGACTGAATTATTAGTGGCCAATGGCCTTTCCTCCGTTGGATTGACATTGAATAAGCTGGCTATGGATATATGTTTATTTTCAAATGAAAACTATGGTATCCTTTCCTTGCCAAAAGAATATACAACAGGATCTTCCATCATGCCACATAAGAAGAATCCAGACGTATTCGAATTGATTCGGGCTAAGTCTAATTTGTTGATCACCTTACCTAATCAAATAGCCAGTATTATATCTAATCTCACATCCGGATATCACAGAGATTTTCAGCTACAAAAGGAAATCATATTTCCGGCATTAGATCAGATCAATACACTTCTCGAATTAGTTGAACATTGTATTCCAAATATTATCATTCATGATACGCAGGTCTATAGTGACAAATATCGCTTCTTATGGAGTGTTGAATTAGTCAATCAATATGTAATGGAGGGGATGTCATTCCGCGATGCTTATCGAAAGGTAGGTGCGGATATAAATGAAAACAGATATGACCCTCCGACAGAACTAAAACATACCCATATCGGTTCAATAGGTAATCTCGGTCTTAACCTTATGCGTGAAAGACTTAAAACCCTATAAATGGATCATAGGGACGTATAGAAGTAATGATGTGACCGTATTGACGGGTAAAAGTCTAAACATTAGGAGGATTTTTATCTTTATCTTTTAATTGTCGCTCTA
>JAJCYJ010000740.1 GCA_029262975.1 Saprospiraceae bacterium | reverse complement strand
GGTAGTTTAGATAATAGGCATGTTCCCATACATCTAAACCCAGTATAGGATAACCACCACAACCTATTCCTGGCATCAGTGGGTTGTCCTGATTGGCCGTACTGCATATTTCGACTTTTCCTCCTTCGTGAGCGCATAACCATGCCCATCCCGATCCAAATCTTGTAGCAGCAGCTTTCGCGAAAGCCTCTTTGAATCCGTCATAAGATCCGTATGCATTATTGACTGCACTGGCAAGGTCGCCGGAAAGCCGTCCTCTGCCTTCTGGTGCAATCACCTGCCAGAATAATCTGTGGTTAAAATATCCTCCTCCGTTATTCCGAACGGCAGAGTTTGTCATGTCAAGAGAGGTTAAAATATCCTCTATACTCTTACCCTCTAGTGATGTCCCTTCAATTGCTGCATTTAATTTTGAAGTATAACCATTATGGTGTTTTGTATGATGAATTTCCATAGTCCTGGCATCAATTGCTGGTTCTAATGCATCATAAGCGTATCCTAAGGCTGGTAATTCGAAAGCCATATTTATTATTTTTTGTGTTTATAGAAAAAATTCAATCTCATAATGAGAACGAAGACGAATATAAGAAGTTTACTTTTGTGGTGGATTTAAAGATTTAATCAATCATAAAGAGAAAAACATGAAGGTAAGGAAAGAGAAAGACTCCTTGGGATATGTTGATGTGCCTGTAGATAAATACTGGGCGGCTCAAACCCAAAGGAGTCTGCAGAACTTTAAAATAGGTGGACAAAAAATGCCCCGTGAAGTGATCCATGCTTATGCGATTCTTAAAAAGGCGGCCGCCAGAGCTAACCAAAAACTTGGCGTACTTGATATAGGCAAAGCTGAATTGATAAGTAAGACTTGCGATGAGATTCTTGAAGGTATATTGGACGATCAATTTCCTTTGGTAGTCTGGCAAACAGGAAGTGGTACACAGACCAATATGAATGCCAATGAAGTAATTGCTAACAGAGCTCATGTCCTGCAAGGTGGAGCTCTTACGGATGAAAAAAAAGTGTTGCATCCTAACGATGACGTGAACAAATCACAATCATCTAATGATACTTTTCCAACAGCCATGCATATTTCTGCGTACCAAATTTTGATGGAAGTCACATTGCCCGGCATCGATCTTCTACAGAAAACCTTAGAAGAAAAATCGAAAGAGTTTATGGATGTAGTAAAGATCGGAAGAACTCATTGCATGGACGCAACACCTGTGACCCTGGGCCAGGAGCTAAGTGGATATGTTTCGCAACTTGATCATTGTAAAAGGGCAATAAATAATACACTTGCCCATCTTTCTGAACTTGCGCTTGGAGGGACAGCGGTTGGCACTGGTCTTAATACACCCGAGGGTTATGATGTACTTGTCGCTGAGGAAATAGCGGACTTAACCGGGCTTCCATTTAAAACCGGAGAAAATAAATTTGAAGGTCTTGCCGCTCATGATGCTATCGTTGAATCTCATGGCGCTTTAAAGACGGCGGCAGTTGCTCTTACCAAGATAGGGAATGATATTCGTCTGCTCGCATCTGGTCCCAGAAGTGGGATAGGTGAGATTATTATTCCTTCTAATGAGCCAGGATCTTCTATAATGCCTGGAAAAGTTAACCCTACACAAGCGGAAGCATTGACAATGGCTATGGCACAGGTAATAGGCAATGACGTGGCCATAAATATTGGAGGTATGAATGGACATTTTGAATTGAACGTTTTTAAACCAATGATGATCTACAACTTTCTCATGTCCGCTCGACTGATCGGTGATTCGTGTGTTAGTTTTAATGACAACTGCGTCTCAGGTCTTGAGCCGAATCGTCCCAGGATTAAAGAACATCTTGAAAATTCTTTGATGTTAGTGACAGCGCTAAATACGAAGATTGGTTATGATAAGGCTGCAGAAATTGCTAAAAAGGCATACAAGGAAGGTACAACTTTAAAACATGCCGCTATAAGCCTGGGATATCTCACCAAAGAAGAATTTGATCTTTGGGTCAGACCTGAAGACATGGTCTGAAAAATAGTCAGATGAAAAATTTATTCCCCAAAAGAGTCAGGAATACTGCATTTCTTGGATATATTAGATTACAAGTATTATCTTTGCGCACCATTTTAAAAAGTTGGATGTAGATGAAGACTCAAAGTGAGTTCGCCATACCATATCTTGGACTTTCTAACGGAAATCATCATTTCAGCTTTATTCTTGATAATTCTTTCTTTTCACGCTTCGAAATGTCGAAGATAGAAGAAGGGCACTTTAGGATAAATGTACAATTTGATAAGCAAGATCGGATGGTCGTGCTTATTATGGAATGTACAGGATATTTTATGGCTCCATGTGACCGATGTCTTTCCGAGATTCAGGTTTCTATGGAATTTGAGGATCGCGTCATATTAAAAATGACTGAACTTGCGGATGATAATTCAGATCCGGAGATTTACTACCTCGATCCAAAAACGAGCCATATCGATTTGAGTCCTTTTATGAATGAGGCGATTCACCTTAATTTGCCTATTAAGAATGTAAGGAATTGTGTAGTGGAAGATGAAATTTATTGTGACAAAGAGGTTTTGAAAAGCCTGAGCAATACAACTCATAACACAACTTCTTCTACTGGTAAAAATCCATGGGAAGAGTTAGGAAAATTGAATTTAGAATAAGATAATTATAGATTAATGGCACATCCTAAGAGTAGAATATCCAAACAGCGTAAGCGAAAGAGAAGAACTCACAAAAAGGCTACTCCTCCTCAAGTTGCAATATGCAGGACAACTGGAGAACCTCACCTATATCATAGAGCATACTGGCATGACGGCAATATGTATTATAAAGGTCAGGTAGTTATTCAAGCAGAATTGGACGAGGACTAAATCCCGTCATTATATTGTATGAAAAAACATCGCCCCTTCGATCTTATAACGTTGGGGCTTTTTAATTTGTATTAATAAATCCTATGAAGAAGATACTAAATACAGACAAGGCACCAAAGCCTGTTGGTCCTTATAATCAGTCTGTCATGGCCGGCAATACGCTTTATATCTCCGGTCAAATTGCGTTGGATCCGAATAATGGAGCCCTGGTGATCAATTCAATTGAAGAAGAGACCCATCAGGTCATGAAAAATCTCGCCGCTATTTTAGATAATGCCGGCTTGACTTTTGAAGATGTCGTTAAATGTTCTGTATTCGTTAAAAATATGCAACATTATACAAGAATCAATACCGTATATGCATCCTACTTTGATGAAGAAAGTGCACCAGTAAGAGCGCTTGTCGAAGTAAGTGCATTGCCGAAATATGTTAATGTAGAAATTTCAGCAATTGCTGTAAAACCTAATTAGATAAAACACAATACGTCCTATGAAGACTGTACTTTCTTGTATACAGCCTACCGGAGAAATGCATTTAGGCAATTATTTTGGTGCTGTCAAGAACTGGGTAGATTTACAATCCGAGTATAAATGCATGTATGGTATCGTTGATTACCACGCTATTACAATGCCCTATGATATCAAAAAATTGAGAGAGCATACATGGGATTTGATAATGGATTTAGTCGCTGTCGGAATAACACCAGAAAATTTATTTATACAGTCTCTTGTTCCGGAACACGCAGAATTAGGATGGATTTTTAACTGCTTTTGTTCTTATGGACAATTAACCAGAATGACTCAATTCAAGGATAAAAGTCAATCTGAAAATGTGCTGGGCAATGATCAATTCATTTCAGCTGGATTATTAGGCTATCCCGTATTACAAGCTGCGGATATTCTTATTTATAAGGCTGATAAAGTGCCTGTTGGAAAAGATCAGGAGCAACATCTTGAGTTAACGAGGAATATTGCACAGAGATTTAACAGTACAGTAGGTAAAGAGTATTTCGTTTTGCCTGACGCACTCTACACTGCGACACCAAAAATCAGATCAACTGCGGACCCTACACGAAAAATGAGTAAAAGTGCTGGGCGCAAACATATTATTAATGTATTTGAAGAAGAACAACGGATTCGAAAACAAATTCGCTCTGCGGTTACCGACACCGGAACTGCAGAAGAAGGCAAGATGAGTGACGGAATCGATAACCTCTTCGAATTATTAAAAGCTACAAAAGCAGATGCTTCCTTAATTAAACAGCATGAAGACGATTATTACAGCGGCACAATTAAATATTCAGACCTTAAAGAATCAGTAAGTGATGCAATTGTCGACATGTTGGCTCCTTTTAAAGAAAGAAGAAAAGAACTTGCTGCGGACAAAAGAAAGCTAAAAGATCAAATAAGAGCTTCATCAGCAGTAATCAGAAAAAAAGCACAGGAGACTGTCAATGAGGTGAAGGATCTTATAGGCCTTATGAAGGTCAAGAATTAGAAGATTTCGATGATATGAAAATTATTTGTGTAGGAAAGAATTATGCCAGACATGCTAAAGAGATGAACAGTGAAGTGCCAGACTTGCCTGTCATTTTTATGAAGCCAAAAACGGCACTTTTGCCCAATGGCTTAACTTTTTATTATCCTGAATTTTCTAAAAATATACATTACGAAGGTGAAATAGTTGTTAGAATTAGTAAGTCAGCTAAAAGCTTGCCTAAAGAAAGAGTGAAGGATTTTATCAACGGAGTTTCAGTAGGGATTGATTTTACTGCTCGAGATATACAGGATCAATGCAAAGCTAATCGATGGCCCTGGGAGCTTGCGAAAAGTTTTGATTATAGTGCTGCAATCGGATCGTTCGTTGAAATGCCCTTTGATTCGATTTTATCGAGTGAAATAAAAGTCAAGAAAAATGGACAAATAGTACAACACGGATTTGCCAGGGATATGATATTTGATGTATCTGAAGTCATCAGTTTTGTATCTCACAGGATTACGTTGCACAAAGGTGATCTAATCTATACAGGTACACCAGAAGGTGTCGGTCCTATAGCGAAAGGGGACATATTTGAATTATTTCTCAATGATAATTGCCTATTAGTTACCGATATAAAGTAGGATTTTACATCTTCGCGGATTATAATAATTAATTAATATTATGCCCTATCTATTCACATCTGAATCAGTTTCTGAAGGACATCCTGATAAAGTATCAGATCAAATTTCTGATGCCTTGGTTGATCACTTTATTGCTTTTGATCCGAACTCGAAAGTTGCTTGTGAGACTCTTGTAACTACCGGGCAGGTAGTGCTCGCAGGTGAGGTTAAATCAAAAACCTATCTCGACGTCCAGCAGATTGCTCGAGACGTAATCAAACATATAGGATATACGAAATCTGAATATATGTTCGAAGCAAATAGCTGTGGTGTTTTTTCTTCCATTCACGAACAAAGCCCTGACATTAATAGGGGTGTAGAAAAAACTAAAAAAGAGGACCAGGGAGCAGGTGATCAGGGGATGATGTTTGGGTATGCTACGAATGAAACAGAAAATTATATGCCGTTGGCCTTGGATCTATCTCATAAATTATTGATAGAATTGGCAAGGGTAAGAAAGGCAGGCAGGAAAATGAAGTATTTGCGTCCTGATGCTAAATCCCAGGTGACCATCGAATATAGCGACGACAATAAACCGATTCGTATTGACTCGATTGTAATAAGTACCCAACATGATGAATTTGAAAAGAGTGACACCAAAATGCTCGCTATCATCAAAAAGGATATTATTAATTCTATCATTCCTGCGGTTAAAAAACAATGTTCCACCAGCATTAAAAAACTCTTTAATGATAAGATTAAATACTACATAAATCCAACCGGTAAATTTGTAATTGGGGGACCTCATGGTGATACTGGATTAACAGGACGGAAAATTATAGTCGACACTTATGGTGGGAAAGGCGCTCATGGTGGTGGAGCTTTTTCAGGTAAAGACCCTTCAAAAGTTGACCGTTCAGGAGCTTATGCAACCAGACATATAGCCAAAAACCTTGTTGCCGCTGGAGTTTGCGATGAAATCTTAGTTCAGGTATCTTATGCCATTGGTGTTGCCAAACCAACTAATATTTATGTCAATACTTATGGATCTTCCAAGGTCAAACTCAATGATGGTCAGATCGCAAGAAAAGTGCAGCAGATATTTGACATGAGACCGTATGCGATTGAGAAAAGATTAAAATTAAGGACACCTATCTATACTGAATGCGCTGCATATGGGCATATGGGACGTACACCAGAAAAAAAAGAAGTTACCTTCAAGGACGGTTCCGGAAATGTAAAAAAGATTAAAATCGAAACTTTCCCATGGGAAAAATTGGATTTTGTAGCCAAGGTTAAGAAAGCTTTTAAAATTTAAAAAAAGCGAACTAAACTATTGTTTTACTTGTAGGATTACCCTGGAACGCTGTCTAATAGGGCGTGTTTTTTCATTTATGTTATATAGGATAGTAACCAATTGCAGGGCCAGATCTGAGTCCTGACACATATCTAATATTTTGTGATATTTCTTAAAAGCAGACATTTTGCTATTTTCACGTATTCATTAATTCTCAATACAATATCACTGATTTAGGCATCAGGTAATGAAGACATTATGTTACTAATATCTTCTGGTTGTATACAGGATAGAAACGTACATTGAGGAAGTTGATGTTAAGAATGGTTTCAGAATATTCATGTTAACAATAATTGATTACTAACTCTAATGATAATAGCTGTAGATATTGGTAACTCCAATGTTGTTCTTGGGATTAATAAAAACGGAAAGTGGGAACACTTTTGGAGAATGCCGACTAACGTGACGGACGATTGTAAAGTTTTTTATGATGTAGAAATAAGAAATCGTCTTTTAGAATCAGGATTAAAGAAAAAAGAGGTAACAGGTGTGATTTTGAGTTCGGTTGTTCCTGTTCTGAGAGAAAGTATGATTGAGGTGCTCGAATTTATTTTTAGATACAAAGTCATTTCTGTCGGGCCAAACTTGTATGATGAATTAAGTTATAAAGTCCCAAGACCATATGAAATAGGGACAGACCTTGTGTCAAATGCATATGCAGCTTTCAGACAATTTAATCGTCCTTGTATTGTTGTTGATTTTGGAACCGCACTTACATTTACGACAGTAGATAAGACAGGATATATTCTTGGTGTAGCTATAGCCCCAGGGATTAAAACAGCCATGAAGGCTCTTTCGAGCAATACAGCTCAACTTCCGGAAATTCCTTTGGAACTACCAGCATCTGTTATCGGCATGCACACTACCCACGCGATGCAAGCTGGGATTCTCTGGGGGTATGTGGGAATGGCAAAAGAACTGATAAAGAAGATACGGGAAGAAGTCGGGGAGGAGTATGTAGCAATTGCAACAGGAGGGTTGTCATTTGTAATGAAACCATTGCAAAACGTCTTTTATAAAATAGATACAGAGTTGACGCTAAATGGCTTAAAGTATATGTTAGAAGATGTACTTTTAATTCGCAATAAAAAATGAAATGAAAAAATATACGGCCATCAAAGAGAGGGCATCACGGTATACTAGCATCTTAAAACAAGTGGTGGAATACAGGAATGCCTGGGAACAAAATTTGAAAGAATTTATTTGGAAGACATCAGATAAGATATTGAAACAAACAGGGATTTCTGCTAAAATAGACACCGAGGAGAAATTTGAAAACCT
>JAJCYJ010000739.1 GCA_029262975.1 Saprospiraceae bacterium | reverse complement strand
GAAATCCGGAAGATCATCATTATTCAAATCTGTAAATCCTATATTCATCGTATAGGAAGGTTTATCTACACCTAATTCTACACTCTTATCTGTGAAGGAGCCATCTTTGTTGTTTATATAATAGGCGTTGACTCCAAAGTCATTGCCCACTATAATATCTTGCCAACCGTCATTATTTATATCAGCATGACCTACTGCCTGGGTCCAACCAGCATTGTCAACACCGCTATCTTCAGTTACATCTGAAAACTTAAAATTTCCGGTGTTTTTGAAAAGTTTGTTTGGACTGCCATTTGTATTGTGTCTTTTTAAGGTAGGCAGCTCTCCTTGAAGGTAGTTGCCAAAATAGCCAATATACAAATCGAGGAGTCCATCTTGATCAAAGTCCAACGCAGTACAAGGCCCCCCAATTAAATCCGTGCCGCCAAGATTAGAATGTAACGAGAAGTCATTAAATTGGCCGTTACCAAGCCCTTTATAGATTTTATGATTTTCGTTTACATAAGAAATGAATACGTCTTTCAACCCATCATTATCAAAATCTGCAATTATGGGTTGTCTTGGTTCCCCGAAAGTGCCATCCGCCCGCGTCCATAATAATCCGGATTTTTCTGTAAAATCTGTAAATGACTTATCACCGTTGTTTAAAAATAGTTTGATCCCTTTCCCTCCTAATATTAAGATATCCGGATAGCCGTCCTGGTTGACATCTTCAGCGGCTACGCCGCCTCCACCAAATGCGGGAGGAATTGAAAGTCTGGCAATATTCTCTTCACTCTCAAGCACATAACTTCTTATTTGTCGATTAAGCCAATCAGATGTTCTGTGTTCAAAATTAATTCCAGATTGGGCAGTGACATCAATAAAGAGATTTTCGTTTTTCAAAAATGACGATTTAATAGAATTATTTTCTGTACTTACTAATTCCGTATCGTCAACTTGGTTGGTGGTCTTATTTGATAGGTTTTTAATTTTTGTAAAAGCTGTATTGAGATGCTCAACATTCAGTATCTCTGCTTTTTCTGTTTTAGCCTCAGTACCAGCAACCCTCCATACCAAAACGCCCATTTGAGCAATACCTTCAACAAGCAATTCCATAGCATGTGGGTCCGCCTCAATAAGAAGGTCATCTACAGATCTTCTGATGGCGTATTCCAAATAATTCCAATGTACTCCACTATCCCTGAAGGCATCCAGGTCATAGGACTCTATAGTGATGCTCTTGTCTTTACCCAGCTTGTTAAAAAAGGTAACATCTTCAAATTCATTTACAGAATGGGGTAATAATTTTTGAAGCGAAATTCTTACATCTTTTTGACGGATAAAGTTTTGCTTGTCTGCTAATGCCAAAGCTTGTGCATCAAGAAAGAGTTTGGAAGTAAAAGTTAACATGACATCTTGAAATGTTGAAGTCAACTTTAAATTTTCAACTGAATCCTGAGGCCATGGTACTTGTGCAAAATAAACCTGTACATTTCTCAAAAATAATTTTTGACTCAACTGGTTATATTCTTTATAAGAGGCCAGCTTAAGGGCGATCACAGCCATTGTAAGATCATAAGTTGAAGGGTGTAATTTTTCTTCGACCTGGTTATCCTCTACTGAGATATCAGAAATGAGAGACCAGGCATATTTTAAATTTGGAATTTGAATTTCATATCGATCATTTTGCCGGGCCTGAAGATCTGCCAATTTTAATGTGCCAATTGAGATAATGTCCACAATAAATTTTAATTGTTTAACGGCTTCATCGCTTAGAGGATTAAGTTTTCTTTCTCCAAACATATCTTCCTGTTGTACTGCCAGAATAGCCCGAAGACTATAAGCGACAGAAGCATAATGATCATAATCCCTTTGGCTGATATTTATTGTAAGACCATTGGTAAGACCAAGATACCATTCACTGTCTTTAACAATGAAAGTAATTGATTCATCACTTATCCTGTTTAGCAAATCCACGGAGATTTCTTCTTGTGTTCCAGCAGCAGAAGCTTTCTCCCATATATGGCGCACCAGATCTTTTTGGAATTCAATTCTGTACTCCCTTGCTTCGTCAGTAAGTGGGGTGCCAAACATAAAGTTTTCAAGCCGGCTTGCTGTGGCATGGCATTTTGGATCTTTAGTAGACTCTAATGCTCCTATAGACTCAAGGATTACCTGATAGGATCCGGTATTTTCAGGTTGTGCCTGTACGATAGTAAAGGATAGTACTGAAAAACAAAAACCGAAAAATATATATTTCATCATAAGAATAGTTCTGTTCACAATAAATTCAAAATCAAAATTAATTACAAGTTGGGAATTCGAATTGGTTTGTACTTGAATAATAAGTTGATTGCACGTACAAATATTCAATAATAATAGATAGAATCTTTACTTATAAATGTAAGCGATTTTATGATAAGATTTAAAAAGCCCTTCATACTAAAATACGAAGGGCTTTTTATATGTAAACAATAAGATATCCTTTAATGTACTTTAACAAAAGTTGTATTTATTTGAACATCATTTTGTCTGATTACTAGATGATACGTGCCATTTGCGAGTTCTGAAATATTGATGCTTTGCGATGGGCCACTTTGAATATTCAATGAATTGCTCAACACTCTTTTTCCTGATATATCAAATATTTCATATAGTGCCTGATTCTGATCGAATGAACTTAGGTTTAAATAAATCAGATCAGATGCCGGATTAGGCGTGACTATGTATTTAAGATTACTGATTTTAGTTGATGAAGGCCTGAATGATGCTCCACATGTCTCGGTATAGGCTACACCATCATCTTCAGCGGAAGAGCCGTTCTGATTTTTGGGAACAGTAATTATGTATGATGCAGGTGTAGTATTTCCACTTGCATCAGATACTTCAAAATGAATGGTATATACGCGCCCATTTCCATTGCCTTTTCTTTCACTTCTTACTTGAACAGAATTACAATCTTGAGCTATTAAAATATCATCCACAGTATTGCCATCACCTGAACCATTTTCCGGTTCATCACTGGTGCCAGAAGTAATTACTACATCAGAGAGGGTTATTCCATTGTCGCAATTGTCTGTGATCGAAGCGACCATATCAGACATGTCAAAATTCACATATTTACCATTAGGTGGCCATAAGGATACTGAACTCTTGGTTGTTATCACAGGTGGAGTTACATCAAGAACTGTAACAGTAGATGTGCAAGTATTCACGTTTCCATTAACATCTGTTACAGTAAGCTTAACTGAATTATCTCCCAGGTCTGCACATGTGAAAACTGTCTTTGAGGCATTTATTCCGGCTATTCCACAAGCATCATTACTTCCATTATCTATATCACCAGCTGTGATGGTGGCTTGAGTATCACCATTTTGATTTAGTTCGATTGTAATATTCTTACAGATAGCTGTCGGAGGAACATCGTCTACGACTGTCACGATCGCTGAGCATACACTGTCCAAACCAACTTCATCTGTTACGGTAAGAAACACAGTGACGGGATTTCCCACATCAGAACAATCAAAATCTGTTTGAGATACACTCAATGTGATAGCACCACAGATATCGAAGCTGCCATTATCAACATCTGAAGCGACAATGGACTGATTGCCCGCACCATCAAGAAAGACGGTAATATCTTTGCAGATAGGTACAGGTTTTTCTACATCAACAAGTTGAACGATGAGGACATTATCAGAATCAGTACCATTAGCGTCCGCAACAATTAGGGTCACAACATGTACTCCTGGTCCAAGATTTATAACTGGATTAACTCCAGTTGCGATTTCGATTCCATTGGCAAACCATGTATAAGTCAAAGGGAGGCTATTCCATGAAATTGAACCTGAACCATCGAGGATGACATCTGCACCACATTCGACATTCAATTGATCTGGTCCTGCATCCGCTGTCGGAGCCCTTAGTTCAGCCGAAGACTGAAGTACTTGTAAATTAGCGGAGGCTGAATTTCCGGAAATATTGTCAGCGGTCACAATTCCTGTTGTGTTCGTATAACCACCTACTGCTGCATTAGCTGGAATCGTAACAGAGACACTAAAGGCACAGGAAGTTCCAGGGGCAAGCGATCCCCCCGTCATACTAATGATGCTAGATCCTGATATCGTGCCGCCATTACACACACTCGCAGGAAGTCCTGTGGCGACAAGACCACTCAGGGCAGCGTTTAAATCATCTGTAAAGGATATATTGGTCGCAGTAGCTCCACCTTCGAAACTTATGTTAAAGTCAAGAGAGACAACACTTCCTTGTTCTGCCTGACCAGGAGTGAAAGTTTTGCCAATTGTAAGCAAATTAGGAGCAGCCACCAGAAGCCCAGCCTCCGCACTTGGTGCAGTTACAGGTTGTCCATTTACATCGGCTGTCACTACAGAGGTCAAATTTCCATATTCTGCCTCCTCTGTACCCGGTGGTACATTCACAGTAACATCAAAAGTACAGGAGCCATTCGCTGGTATATTTCCTCCCGAAAAATTGAGGAAAGTACTACCTGCAGAAGCAACTAATTGAGATCCAAGTCCACATACATTATTCGCTGGCAGTCCAGAGGCGGTCATGCCGGAAATAACATCGTCCAAATCATCTGTAAAAGCGATGTTGGTCACACTCTGATCAGTCTCATTTTGAATAGTAAATCTTAACGTCGTGGCATTGCCTGGCAAGACCGGGTCATTGATAAACTCTTTATCCAGTGTCAAACTCAGTACCTCAAGTACATCGGAACTAGGTACATTGACCACATTAACATTGCCACCTCCAGCCGTCACGATTGCCGTCACATCACTTGTAATATTGATGTATTGACCAGAAGGTGCATTCGCGGGGACATTTAATGTTACAGTAAAAGAACAACCACCGTCTACCGGTAGCGATCCACCTGAATAGGATAGCACCCCAAGGTTTTCTGTCAACGATCCATTACAAGTACCTGTGCTCAAATTCCCATCAGAAGCTAATCCAGTAATCAAGGAGCCAAGATCATCTGTAAATTCAATCGAACTCGCAGGGCCTGGAGCATTATTGCCGTGTTCTAAAGTAAATGTCAGATCAACCTGATCTCCCGGAGCAATCTGATTAGCACTAAATACTTTTACGAGTGAAGGCGCCGTAGCCACCAATAAAACGTCTGTGGCAGGTTTTCCGGTTACTTGTTCATTGTTAACCGTAGCAAAAATTTCTTCTGTCGTATTTGTATACTCTCCTTGTGTAATATCAATAGGTAAAGTTAATGTAACATCGAATGAACAGTTATCACCTCCTGCCAGTTCTCCACCAGTCAATGCCAATCCTTGTCTTTCAGTGGCTAGGGAGACCAGAGTAAAACTTGATCCGGCGCCACAAGGAGGATTAGGGGTTACGGCCGAAGCCACAATTGGGAAAGGTAATATTTTAGTTAGATCGTCAACAAATGAAATATTGGAAGCCGTATTTAGCGGGCTGGTGTTTTGAATCGTAAATCGCAGAAGCACATCTTCTCCACCTGCGACAACCGGGTCGGGAGTCTGATTAGTGACATCGAGAAATTCTTTAGTCAATATCGGATCTGATCTTAATACGAGGTTGTCTGATGCAGTGTTGCCCGATACAGGTACACCCCCAACCGTATAGCTGATGGGACTTGTTGTATTCAAATAGCTTCCTGTAGGCGTATTTCCATGAATACCCAGAGAAACTCTTATCATACAAGATTCTCCCGGGGTTAAGGTAGCACCATCAAAAGAAATCAGATCTGTACCCATACCAGTAAGATTTCCGCCACAGGTGTTGGATATCATGTTATCAAAAATCAAATCATCAGTACCTGGCAACACAGCTTCCAGATCATCGGTAAATGTCATATCCTCATAATCTCCGAATCCTGGGCGACCGGAATTAATAGCATCGAGATTATTGAGTGTAAATTGTAGAATGACCGAGGCTCCTGGAGCTACGGGGTCATCAGTGAACGACTTTGTTAAAACCTGATTTTGTACATTCAAATCCGCCACAGCAATACCGCTTGAAAGATCTGCCGAATTAAAAGTAATGCTTGAAAATAATTCTTGAGAAATATTTCGGAACGAAGACGAAGTAGGTGAAGTGACATCTACTTCCAATGTGCATGATTGACCCGCGGCCACAACTGCTAACGCATTTCCTGATGCACCCACACTATGCGCACCTGGTGAAGGATTCCAGGCCACTGCACAGGTTGTGGTTGCATTTGATGGTGACGCCACTATCAAATTGCCCGGAAAATCGTCAACGAAGCCAATGGATCTTAGATCACTATTATTGGCGGTGTTATCTATCGTAAAGACCAATCTGCTGGAGGCGCCAGGACTAATCGTTGATGGACTGAACGACTTACTAAAGCCCGGTCGATTGCCATCTACAGTAAGGTCTGCAGCAGATGTACCGTGATTGCCTATATTAGATGTTAAGTCTCCTGTAGTGTTCGTATAAGGACCGCCAATTGTACTACTCGTGACATTAACCGCTATGTTACAAGATTTTAAAGCACCCAACCTACCGTTACTAAAGCTGATGGTAGAGCCATTAGCAGGAGCTGCTAATTGACCACTTGGGCAAGTAGTTGAGCCATTTGCCAGTGAAGCAATCATTAGCTCCGGCGGCAAAGTATTCGTAAATGCGAGGTTCTCTGCGGCTGTTGTGCTAAAATTATTGGTAATCTTAAAGCTTAAAGTAGTTGTACCACCTGGCCCGATAGTCGCGGGCGTAAAGGATTGTTCGAAAGTCAATTGACTGATTCCGCTTGTAAGTACTAGTGAAAATATAATTGTAAATGCTATTGACGAGTAACGTCCGAAGAAGTTGATGCAATTCATGACTTTAATTTTGGCTATGCTAGAAAAAATATAAGACCTAATATAACAATATTTTTCTATTACATAAGCAGCCAGTTTATAATTTGTAAAGTCGTATCTATTCGATGTCAAAAAACACCTACAATTATTTTTTCATACGATATGTTTTCTTTAACTTTCACAAAATTTTTCACTGATGAGACACCAAAATAAACTATTCCTATTTCTTCTATTACTATTTGTGAGTGGCCAGGTCTACGCACAACCTGATTCAGCCAAGCCAATAAATTTTAAGGATCAGCAGATTCTTGATGACCTTATTGTTGATGGCAGCGCCTGTATAGGTCAAGACTGCGTCAATGGAGAATCTTTTGGATTTAAAACATTACGGTTAAAAGAAAATAACCTTAGAATACATTTTTTAGACACTAGTACAAGTGCTAGTTTTCCGAGTGCTGATTGGTGTATTCAAATAAATGACACTTCCAATGGAGGTGGCAACTATTATGGTATTGTACATGAAAATACTGGAAGGAGAATTATGTCCTTAGAAGCTAATGCCCCACAACATTCACTCTATGTGGATGATGCTGGCAGAGTAGGATTCGGGACAAGTAATCCTGTTGTAGAACTTCATGTTGTAGATGGAAACACACCTACTCTTAGATTAGAGCAGGATGGTAGTTCAGGATTTGCTGCTCAGACATGGGATGTAGCCGGAAATGAAGCGGGATTCTTTATTCGAGATGTAAATGCCGGATCTTCACTTCCTTTTAGAATCTTACCGGGAGCAAGCAGTCAAGCTTTTGTAATCGCCGGAAACGATGAGATTGGTATAGGTGCCGGGACAAATCCTGCAGCTAAATTTCATATAGAGAACACAGGTGGTCAGGATACGGATGATTTTGTTGTCACCAGCGCTGGTCGTATAGGGGTAGGGACAACTGCTCCCGATTATGCGCTTGATTTGACCGGAGAACTTGTTGCAGATAGATTGAGGGTAAGAAGGGCCAGTGATATGAATGAGACTTCATTATATGTTGGTGGGATTGAGCAGGTCACGGGTGGTTTTGATTTGCAAATGTTTAATACAGGAGGAAATAGAGGTCATGTATTTTATGCTAACCCCGGAGCTGGAGCTGTAGCTGTAACACGTATCGATGCCAACGGAAATATTTCTACTCTTGGCAGCGTGACAGCACCAGCAGGATCAATTCCTTCCGACAAACGATTAAAAAATAATATTAATTCTTTTGACAAAGGACTAAAAGAGGTTTTGAAATTAAATCCAATAACTTATAATTATAAAGCTTCTTCAGGATTTAAATCAACAAGACTTCATGTTGGATTAGCTGCACAAGAATTACAGAAATTCGTTCCAGAATTGGTGTCTGAGCATATTGGTGGCATAGAGTATACAGATGGGACAGGATTTATGAATCAACAGGAGAACTTCTTAAAGATTCACGACGAAATTGAATATTTGTTAATCAATGCTATAAAAGATCAGAATGCAATAGTTGAAAATCAAAGTATTCGAATAGATGAGTTACAATTGGAAAACGAGGAATTAAGATCACTTGTTCTTGAATTAAAAGATGCAGTTGATAAACTTGTAGTGAGTGAAGTAAACTTAGACGGAAGTGATCAAGCCTTTTTAGGACAAAACATTCCTAACCCATTTGATACAGACACACAAATTTCTTATTCAATACCTGCGAATTCGGGTTCGGCCTCTATAATGATAATGAATTTAAAAGGCCAGAAGATCAAGGAGATAAATATCTCAGAATTTGGCAAAGGAGTACTTAAAATAAGAGCAGATGAATTACCAACTGGGGCATATACTTATTCTCTATTAGTTGATGGTAGTGTCATCTCAACACAAAAAATGATATTGCAACGATAGAAAATATAGAAGTTAAAAAAAAGTCCCAGATCTTCCCTGGGGCTTTTTTTGTGCAAAGTAGTTAACTTCTTCCCATGCGCTTTTCACAAAACATTTCAACCTTTAGTCGTCTATGTTCATTAAGTGTCTGCCAGCACGAGCCATGATTCTGCCAGTTCTCTTTATGACTTTTGGGATGACCATAAGATTGTTATTCAATCCAAAATTGTAAAACCTTTTTAGAAGACTTCCGATTAAAGTATAAATGCCACTATTAAAAATAACTTTGCCTTGAGCTCTGTTAAACACATCGGCTCTGTTAAAATCTAGGATACTGGTTTTACTAAGTTCTAACATGTTATTATAGCCTTCGATTGCCAATCTTCCAGAAGCCCGAAAACGCTCATCTTGATATATAAATCTTGACAATTCGATAGGTGTTAAGATTTCATTTTTAATTGTTTTGACAGTTTTATCAATAGAGAAGTGATCGATAATTTTCATTCTTGCATTTTGTCCTTTTACTTTAGTAGCAGATGGATTATCAATCAACCATTTTAACTCCTGGGAATAAAGATTAATTTGGTCTGATTTGGTGCCTAACGGGATGAGGGTTCCTGTTGCTGAATCGACTAATTCGGATTGACCACCTACATCAGCTCCCAGAATAGCACAACTTAATGACATGGCTTCAAAAATCGACAATGCGATTCCCTCATGCGCTGAAGGAAGAAAGAAAACATCAGCGGCATTCATCCAATCTCTTACCTCTTCATTAGGAAGGGCCCCGATATATCGTACCAGCTTTTCTAATCTATACTTTTCAATACCTTCTTTAATTACATTTTGTTGCGGCCCATCTCCGATTATTATTAGAATAAAATTAGAAGAAACTAAAGACAACTGCCGGGCAGATTGAATTAAGACGTCAGGTTGTTTCTGTGAATTTAGTCTTCCTGCAAAAACTATAAGTGATTTTTCCGGGTCAACGCCCTTATCTTTTTTTAGTGCTGCACATTTTGATAGATCAGGAGCATAAAGGTCAGGATCAATACCAATATAAACAGTTTTTATTTTGACGGGATCAGCTCCGCGGGTTATCATCCAATCTTTTAAATAGTCTGAACTTACAAATTGCCGATCTAGATAAGCGCCATAATTTATAGAATATTTTGGATGACCCCCTTCTCTCCAGGCTTCTTCGATATGACAATAGTCAACAATTTTTGTCTCCTGGTGTCTTGTTTTAATATATGGTAACATCATATAACCAAAGGCCGAATTAGAAAGAAAAATGAATTTAATTCGACGATTGCTTATTATAGCTGAGATAAATGAACAATAGTCTTTTTGATGAAGAAAGTTGGGTAATATAAAGATGTCGTGAATATATTTTTCAAATTCTTCTTGCCATTCATGTTCTGTCTCAAGTGTGCAGATAATTGATATTGAAAATTCTTCCGAAAATTGTTTAATCAGGTTAAGGTTAAATTGATCAGCACCTCCTATTTTCATCCAAGGAATGATAAATAGTAATGAAGGCTTAGAAGATGGTTGAATTGTATAATCTTTTATTCCCCATTCTATTTTTTCGTTAATTTTATATGTTATCCTTTTAATAACGGGAAAGGATTTTATCGACAGATTGGGATATTTATTTTGAGCGACTTTTCTAAAATGATGTAACCCTTTATCATTCCAGTTTTTCCATTTGTCTTCATGATTCTCGCGCGTGCGATAACCGGTGAGAAAGTCAGTAATTGTATAACCCCAATGACCATTGGCAGCACATTTCAACCAAAAATCCCAATCTTCTAACCCTTCATTCATAGACTCATCATATCCTCCGATCTTTCGGAATAATTCAGTCCTAAATAGTGCAGTGGGGATAACCGGGTTTCTTTTAATAAAGCCGGAATAGTTATGAAACCCTTCTTGCCACAGATAGTTTTTAGCACCAAATCCTATGGTATAGCTGTTTACAAAGTCAAAATTGGAATTACTTTCCAAAAACCAATAAAATTTTTCTAACGCGGTTGGATGAATTGTGTCATCGCTGTCAATTAAAAATAAATAAGGTGTCCGAACTGAATTAATGCCTGTATTTCTTGCAGTACTTAATCCTTTGTTGTTTTGATGTTCAAGAACTTTTATACGCGGATGGAGCTGTGTTAGACTTTTTAAATATTTGAGTGATTCGGGTTGTGAAGAGCCGTCATTAACAATAATCCAATGCCAATCTGTAACAGACTGATTTAATATACTATTTACCGTATCAATAAAGATCTCGGGCAGGGTATTAAAAAAGGGAGTTACGATGGAAATAATTGGATCGCGTTGCACTAGGATAGCATTTATTTAGAATTTACACTTTCTTTTATAATGTCAGAAGTTAGTGGTAAGCCAAGTAATTGTAATGCTTCTCCTGCCTCTTCATCAAACCATTTTGCATATTGAGGAGTAAAATATTTATGCCAGTTATTAGTGGCACCCAGACGATAGTGACTTTTGGGATTATG
>JAJCYJ010000738.1 GCA_029262975.1 Saprospiraceae bacterium | reverse complement strand
CCACTAAGATGTAGCCAACAGGCTCCCTGGAAAATAGCCTCCCAGTCATATTGATCCAACGGGGTAATCGAGACTGCGGAGTCTGCCCGGTCGTAAATCACATTGCTCGGGCGCTGATTTGCTCCTGTCTCCAGAAAGTAAAGTCCCAACCTGCCTTTATCAGTTCGAAGAACATACCTCGTATCAACACCCAATGCACGTACAGCATCTATAGTAGCATCTCCTAAAGCATGCTTCGGCAGTGCTGTAACATAGCGTGCAGCACCTCCAAAATTACAAATCGAAACTGCGACACTGGCCTCAGAGCCGGCATAGGTTACCTCAAAGTTTCTTGTCTGACGTAGCCTCAAATTATCAGGTGAGGCTAAGCGGCCCATTATCTCGCCAAATGTAACTACTGTATTCATTTTTACTTTCTAATTTGATTAATGAGTGTTCTTATTTCGATAGCATTGTTTGTGATCGTATTCCAGTCTTCATTTTGTATCAACTGTCTATTTGCGACCCATGATCCACCAATCGCTGATATTAGAGGTGACTCCAGGTATTCTTTTGCATTTTTCATGTTTACGCCACCTAATGGAATAAATTGGAGACCAAGATGCTGATAAGGTGCTGACATACTTATAAGGTGACGTATTCCGCCGGAAGTTTCTGCCGGGAAAAATTTTAATATACGACAACCATTTTCAATTGCAATTTCAATATCTGAAGGTGTCATAATCCCGGGAGCGAAAGAAAGACCATGCCTTTTGGCTTCCATTATAATCTTTGGGTTACAACCAGGAGCAACAGCAAAATCGGCACCGAGATCAGCAACTGTCTTCAATTGATCTAACGTTAATACAGTACCAAACCCTAAGTTAATCTCCGGCAGTGTTTTCTTAATTTGTTTTGCTGCTTCAAGGGCTGCAGGAGTTCGAAGCGTTAATTCAATTGAATCTACACCTCCCTTAAGCAGAGCTTTCGCTAAAGGAATTGCGTGCTGCACATTATCGATAATGAGCACAGCGATTATACCCGAATCAGATATTTCATTCGCTATTAATGGATTCATGACCTTGTCACCAAATGAATTCATTCTTTTATCTTTTTTGTTATGACATTTATTTTTGAAGAGGTTACGATCAATGAATCGCCCGGGAAACTCTTTTTCTGATTAGGTAATCATCAAGTGCATAAGGAGAGCAATCTACTCCAATACCGCTATTTTTGATACCCCCATGTGGCAGATATATATCGTATTTGACTCCATTCACCTGAACTTCACCGAATTCTAATTTTTCAATAAAATAATCAATTATATTTTCATTTCCTGAAAATATATATGAGGCTAATCCACCAACAGTATTGTTAGCCATTTCAATGACTTCTTCCTTTGTTTTGAATGATATAAGGAGCGCAACAGGTCCGAATATTTCCTGTTGCAGAATTTCTGCATTTTGATTATTCATTCGGATTATCGTGGGCTCGAAATAGTATCCGGGCTGATCTATTGGGGATCCACCTATTATTAAATCACCTCCTTGCTCCAAGGCGTTTTTTACTATGCGATGTACATTTTGAACAGCTCCTTTATTTGCAAGCGGCCCCATATCCGGCTGGTTGTCCGGACCAAATCCTACCTTCGTACTTTCAAATATTTCAACAAGTCCGTTGGTAAATTGATCGATAACAGACTCATGAATAAAAAACCTGTTGGGTGCAACGCATATCTGACCTGAATTACCAATTTTAAGCGCCCCACCTATCGTGATTGCCTGTTCTAAATCCGCATCTGGAAATACAATAAAAGGAGCGTTTCCTCCGCATTCAAGACTATATCTCTTTATAGAGGTTGCACTACTTTGTGCAATTAACTTCTGAGCGGTCTCAGTAGATCCGATCATTGTAATAAGCTGGGGAATTTTACTTTCGCAAAGTGGTATCCCTACATTTTTAACATCACCACAAAGAATATTAATGACTCCCTTGGGAAAGTTTATTTCAGCACAAATCTCACCAAGGATATATGCAGACAAAGGTGAAAACTCCGAAGGTTTTATTATAATTGAGCAGCCTGCAGCCAAGGCCGGACCCAACTTAAATCCAAGATTGAGCAGGGGGAAATTGTAGGCCAGGAAAGCAACCACTACGCCCAGAGGTTGAGATATTATTTTGTGGGTATGCGTGCCTTCTCTATCCTCAATAGGAATATCGACTCTATTTTTAATTTCTATGGCGTAGAAATCTAAAGAGTTAATAAGACTCGTTATGTCCTCCTCTGTTCCTTCCCAGGTTTTACCCATTTCGTACATTACACTATTGCGCAATAACTCTTGGTTGTCAATAATCCGATCGCGAAGGAGGTTAATCCAGGTATGACGTTGTTCAATACTTAAGCCGGACCAGTACTCAAATCCGTTTTTTGCGGATTCAAGCGCTTTGGAAGTATCTTCATTTGATGCCCAAGCTAATTGCCCAATTACTGTTTCATCCCCGGGACATACGATGTCTTGATATCTTCCTGAAGATGAAGCCTGAAGTTGACCATCTATATATAATTTCTTCTTCCCAAAATCCATCCTAACTTATTGTAAGATATATTGATTTACCTGAAAACGACGTGCTTTTTGATTAAAATCCATTGGAAGAAACGGCAACG
>JAJCYJ010000737.1 GCA_029262975.1 Saprospiraceae bacterium | reverse complement strand
TTGATCGAACAGCAACAAACCAAGTGCAGCAACTGCAAGTGAAGTTAAAATAACGGTAAATGGAGATACCTTCATCAATTCTAAGGTACGAGAATATTTACATGATTGTTTGCCTAATGAGCACCTATTTAATGGAATATTATTTGACCGCTGTCTACAATATTCACTGGACATTATTGTCACAGATTTTATAAGTTGACACGTCAATTTTTAAAGTATGATCATCTTCATTTGAAAGAGTTACACATATTCCACTTTCACAAAAATGTCCTTATCTTTAGGTTATGTTCAAGATATACAGTAAAACTATATCAATTTTAACCCTTGCTGCCCTCTTATCATGTAATCATCAACCATCAGATATCAGGCAGGAGGTCCTCCCTGGCAGTACGCCTTTGCAATCTCAACTCTCATCTGAAGTATCTGTTCAACCCGCGGAATTCAAATCATTTGAAGAGAAAATAATTCTTAATGGCAATATCACAGCCCACAACAAAGTGGACCTAAAATTTGAACGAGGAGGCTTACTTCAATCCTTTGATTTGAGGAATGGAGATTTTGTCTCCGAAGGAACAATTATTGCCCAACTTGACCAACAAGAACTGGATCATAAAGAAAAATTACTGCTCGCCGAACTTCAAATAGCACAACTGGACATTAATGAACGTATTCTGCTGTCGGGTGGAGAATTTGGCATAGACTCAACTGTGTCCGAAGAGCAAATAAATTACATTCGCATCAAATCGGGTATTCATAAATACGAGCGTCAAATAGAGGAACTACAATTTCAAAAAAGTAAGATGATCGTTACTGCACCTTTCAACGGTGTCGTTGCCGACGTCAAAGTGAGACAGCACCAGGTAGTCAGTCCTGGCGAAGTCATTTGTACGCTGATCGAACATAATTCTATCGAAGCTGAATTTGATCTTCTCGAGACTTCCTTGGATGAAGTGTCCAGGGGTCAGAAAATTAATATCTCTCCAATGTCCTTACCTGATCTGAAACTCACCGGTTACGTTTCAAGAATCAATCCCCTCGTAGATGAAAATGGCCTTATCAATATTAGAGCAAGGATCAGCGGTTCTACAAGAAAACTCTTTGATGGAATGAAGGTAAAGATTGAAGTTTTACAACAATCAGAGCCTATGGTCGTCATTCCAAAAGAAGCACTTGTCCTCATATCGAATAGACAGGTAGTCTTTACATATGATACCACAAAACAATTAGCTCAATGGAAATATGTGACAGTGGCCCATGAAAACGATACAGAAATTGCAATTAGCGAAGGCTTAGGTAAGAACGATCAAATTATTGTAAAAGGAAACCTCAATTTGGATCACGACGCCAAGGTCGTACTAATTAACGAGGGTTATGTTCGAGATTAATTTACAATGAGAGGAAAATGCTAAGGTTTTTAATCCAGCGGCCCATCGGGGTGCTTATGACTACAATAGCGCTACTCGTTATAAGTCTTGTTTTTGTTTTCAATATTCCAATTGCTCTTCTTCCCGATATCCCAATCCCAAATATCACGGTTCAGATTTCGGCACCACAGTTAGATGCCCGCACATTAGAAACAACGATAGTTCGGTCAATTCGCAATCAATTAATGCAGGTCAATGATTTGAAAGATATCTCAAGTCGAACAAGAAATGGATCTGCAACCATCAGCCTGGAATTAGAATTTGGAGTTAATACCGATCTGGCTTCTATAGAGATCAATGAAAAAATGGATCAGATTATTCACTTGTTACCACGGGATCTTGAACGACCACGTGTGATCAAGACGAATGTGGCAGATATACCAGTATTCTATGTTGATATCTATCCCAAAATCCACGGAAGGATTCAACCTACTGAGTTTTCTTCATTTATTAAAAGGACAATAAGAAAGCGGTTAGAACAGATTCCTCAAGTGGCTTTTGTAGATATGCACGGACTCGCAGAACCTGAAGTTGTAGTGATCCCTGACCCACAAATAATGGCTTCTTTAGATATTGATGATCGCGTCCTGAGTGAGGCAATTGTCAATGCTAATATTCAATTAGGTAATATCTTACTCAAAGATGGAGCCTATCAATACAATGTCGAGTTAGCGTCCAGGTTGGTAGACAAAAGTGATATCGAAAATATCTTTTTAAATATAAAGGGACAGATCATTAGGTTAAAAGATATAGCCAAAGTGTATGAGCATAGTAGGCCAGAACGAGGGTCTTTTTATTATAACGAGCACAAGGGAGTAAGTCTTGCAGTAAGAAGAAAATCAAATGCAAATAATTTCCAATTAAGAACTGCCATAGACACTTTGTTCTCAGACTTGTCCCGATCTCACCCAAACCTGGCCTTTCATTTATCTAACGATCAGTCCGAAATCCTTGATGTTTCTATTTCTAATTTGCGTACATCATTATTGTATGGGTTAGGTTTCGCAGTCTTAGTCATGTTTTTCTTTTTTAAAGATTGGCGATTGCCATTTCTAATTACAATATCTGTGCCCATCGGGTTGATCCTTACGCTTTTGGGTTTTTTTCTATTTGGTATTTCAATTAATATCATTTCACTGGCAGGGCTAATACTTGGCATTGGTTTGATGGTCGATAATTCGATTATCATTATTGAAAATATAAAACAATATTGCAAAGATCATTCGCTCGCAGATGCCTCTTTCTTAGGTGCTAAAGAAGTCATCAGACCGTTGATTAGTTCTGCCCTAACTACAAGTTCTGTTTTTTTACCGATGATTCTTTTAAGTGGTCTGGCCGGTGCCTTATTCTATGACCAAGCCTTATCTATTGCCTTGGCATTGACTTGTTCTATTTTGGTTTCCTATTTTTTACTCCCAGTATTGGCCAACCTTATATTAAAAAAGAGAATTAATCCGATTGAATCCAAAGGAATGACACACCATGGGCGTTTCATCAACTGGATAGTGAAATATAGGTATTATCTCATTCCAGTTTTTCTGATGTTAGGGATGTTGACAATTATTCCATTCCGGAAAATTGAAAAAAGTGCCTTTCCCGATCTTACGAGAATGGAGTATCTATTAAAAATTGATTGGAATGAACAGTTGACTGCAGATGCTAATAGCCAGAGATATTTGAGTATTTCAAAATACCTGGTTCAGTGGACGGATAAGACTACTGGATACTTGGGAGAATTGCAATACTTCCTTGTCGAACATCCTCAATACATCAATGAGGCTCAGTTAGTGCTAAGTCTAAAAGAGGCTCATTTTGACAATAATGTCAATGATGCTTTGAAGCAATTATTTCAAAATGAATATCCCAATGCCACCTACAGTCTGGTGCCTCTTCCTAATGTATTTGATCGCATATTTGGGCAAGAAGAATATGCGGTCCTGGCTCATATTCAATCGGCAAGCAATATTAATCTTCCTGAATTTAGTACAATTGAACCACTATTCAATGATATCAAATCAACCTTCAACTATATATTTCCCCCTCCACAGGATCGATATATAGGCATTAGCATTAGGCGGGACAATCTTGCCTTATACAATGTGGAAAACAATGCCTTAATTGAAAAATTGAAATTTGTTTTTAGAAATAACGAGATTACTAATTTGCATGGAAATGACGATTTTATTCCTGTTCAATTGAGCAATACTCTGGAGGTGCGAGATATAAGCTCGATTATGGAAACTACCTTGATTCGCAATTCAAATAATAAGTTGTTGCCATTGCGCGAATTTGTAGAGATAGGAATTTATAAGCAATACAAGGATATCACCTCCATTAGATCAGGAGAATGTCTCACTATTCACTTTGAAGAATATAATGATGCGCTTATTCCAACACTTAGGAATATTGTCATTGGTCATAAAGACTACACCGTCCAATTCAGTGGCGCCTATTTTGATCAAGTAGCTTTGCGAGCCGATATGAAGATTGTCGTAATAGT
>JAJCYJ010000736.1 GCA_029262975.1 Saprospiraceae bacterium | reverse complement strand
GCTGCACTGCACCCATGAGGGAGAAAAGAAGACTTATCTGACAATTAAATATTTGAATGACAGAAAGCGATTTGAAAAAACCAGGTGGTTGCCAGCCCTGGCTCAAACAAAATTGCCCATTCATATTTGCTGGGGAGATGCAGACAAAGTAGCAAAAATAGAAATGGCACATTATTTAAAAAATGAAGTATGCACTAACGCTACTTTAACGATAATGAATGATCTTGGACATTTTTGTCAGTTGGACAACCCTGCAGAATGGGTAGCTTATGTGCGTGCTTTTTATGGTGATTTAAACTGAGAATTGAGAATGGTAAGAAGTTTAATGGGTTTTATGTGTTTAGTAAGTTTATTGTGTTTTATGAGCTTAAGGCGTTTTGCATCCTTATAGGTCGTCCTTCGGAAAGGAGGTGGCCGCAAGTCGGAGGATTAGCCTTCTATAGAGCACCCACTTTAATAAGTAGGACCGAGCAGTGCTTATGTTTCTAAGTACCTTGAATGGTGCATAATTGAAAATGTCCTCCTTATAAAGGAGGTGGCCGCAGGTCGGAGGATTTGCGCAAACTTTCTCACATCTCAAAATATAACGAAGACTAAGAAATAAATCGAGAGGAATTCACCGTCTTCGGCACCCCTTTTAAAAAGTGTGACCTTCGCATCTCGCATTTTTTTTGTCCTCCTTTTGCGGGAAGTTGACCGAAGGCTGTAGGATTAATGATTTAAATTAATTCATATTCTAACTTGTCTTAATATGAAAAGATCTGTATGATTGCAGTGAAAAGTCAGCAATAATTGGCAAAACTTAGGCAAAATCATACACGTACTGGGAAAAGACCTTTCTCCGGGCTTCTGGTCAGGGTTATCTTGATGATGGGAATTATGACAATAATCCTGGTATATGCTTTTAGATATCTTGATTCATCAGATGAATCAGTTGACTTGGTTATAGCGCCAACAAGTGATGCGGATCATCACCAGTTGGTTCCTGTGGGAAATACTGGCCAAGTTGTTTCTCATACTTATTATACTATTGGATATAACGAACAACACGAACAAGCCGATTGGGTAGCCTATATTCTTACCAAAGAACAACTGACGATTCCCAATGTGCCACGGACCAATCGATTCGAAGAGGATGAATTCATATCTACACGATCCGCTAAACACCATGATTATTCTGGAAGCGGATATTCAAGAGGGCATCTTGCACCCGCAGGAGACATGGCATTTAGCAAGCAAGCTATGGAGGAGTCATTTCTAATGTCCAATATGAGTCCGCAAATAATCGCCTTCAATGGTGGTATCTGGCGAGAACTGGAAGAATGTACACGTGACTGGGCATATAAAAATGATCGTCTATTCATAGCTACAGGACCAATATTTGATGGTGTGACCAAATACATAGGTAAATCGTCAAAAGTGCGGGTTCCTTCTGCTTTTTTTAAAATCATAGCAGATATTGATGGATCGGAAAGAAAAGGAATCGCCTTTATAATAGATAATGAGAAAAGTGACAGAAGCTTGAGTCATTACATTCAGTCCATCGATGATGTTGAGGCGATTACAGGAATGGATTTTTTCGATGGTTTATATAAGGATCATGAAGAAGAACAAAAGATTGAAGGAAGGGTTACCTTAGATCTTTGGCCAATTAGTCAAAAAAGATTTCAATCCAGGATCAATCACTGGAATAATAATTAAGCGTAGTATTAATGAGCAAGTTAGAAGAATTCAAAGAAGCCGTAGAAGCAGGCTATTCATTTAAAGGTCCTTCCATTATTATGGGAGCCGCCAAACTAGGTCAAGAAACGGTAAAAGAATTATTCATTCGTATTCCATTGAAGACATTAAACCGACATGGATTAATAGCAGGGGCGACAGGTACAGGGAAGACGAAGACTCTTCAGATTTTGGCGGAACAACTATCAGAACATGGTGTTCCTTCGATGGTAATGGACATAAAAGGTGACCTGAGTGGGGTAGCAGTGCCAAGTGGAGGCCACCCTAAAATTGACGAAAGACATGAGAAAATTGGTTTTCCCTTTACGGCTTCTTCATCTCCTGTAGAATTTCTTTCCTTGTCAGATGAGAAGGGGGCACGGATGAGGGCGACGGTGTCTGAATTCGGTCCGGTACTCTTATCCAAAATTCTTGAGTTAAGTGATACCCAGGAGGGCATTCTTGCAGTTATCTTCAAATATTGTGATGATGCCGATTTGCCTCTTTTGGATCTTGATGATTTAAAGAAAGTTTTGACCTATGCGACAGGAGAGGGAAAGAAAGAAATCGAATCTGAATATGGAAGAATATCAGTTCAGTCTGTCGGAACGATTATGAGGAAGATTGTGGCGCTCGAGCAACAGGGTGCTGATGTGTTTTTTGGAGAACGTTCATTTGACCCCCAGGATCTCTTGAGAGTTGACAAAGATGGAAAGGGTGTAATTTCAATATTGAGATTGACTGATATCCAGGATAAGCCCAAGCTATTTTCTACTTTCATGCTGCAATTGCTTGCCGAAATTTACGCTACATTTCCTGAAGAAGGAGATAGTGAGAAGCCCAAGTTCTGTTTGTTTATAGATGAGGCACATTTGGTGTTTGAAGAGGCGAGCTCTGCTTTATTAAATCAGATTGAGACCATCGTCAAGTTAATCAGGTCCAAGGGAGTCGGTGTCTTTTTTATTACCCAGAACCCGGCAGATATTCCGGAAGATGTATTGGGTCAGCTTGGTCTGAAAGTCCAGCATGCCCTGAGAGCATTTACAGCTAAAGATCGCAAGGCGATTAAACTTGCAGCACAGAATTATCCATTATCAGACTTTTATGATGTCGAGCAGTTGATTACAGAATTGGGTATTGGTGAAGCTTTTTTAACAGCCTTGAATGAAAAGGGGATTCCAACACCACTGGTCCATGCTTACTTAAGAGCACCGCAATCCCGAATGGATATATTATCCACACGAGAAATAAATTCTATCATCCGTGATTCTCAAATCGCCGATAAATACAACGAGCGTATAGAAAGAGAAAGCGCATATGAGATATTATCAGCTAAAATAGATGATGCCAGATCAGATGATCATGGAAAAGAAATGACTCGCCGAAGAGGAAGAGCCGAGAAAAGCCAGTTTGAAAAAGTCTTTAATAGCACAACTAC
>JAJCYJ010000735.1 GCA_029262975.1 Saprospiraceae bacterium | reverse complement strand
AGTGTCTCATTCCTCGCTGTTGAGGAAAGTGCGAGATCTAAAGCTCTCTCTCATTATAAACATATAAAAATGTCTGAATAGATTAGGAATTTAACGGTATAACTTCGCGGTTCATTCACTTCGAGCACATTCGTACTCGACCCCAATTGGGCACGTTCACTCATCAAACGCTTCTTTTAACTCTACATTTCCTGCGATTTCTCACTATTAAATTAAAATGACTGTAATTTAAAAGTTTAAAAAAGACAGTAGTACTGACTTTAAAAGGACAATAAACACTTTTTATAAATAATCATATTGAGGCAGTCATAGACAGATTGGAATAATTTATAAAATGCTTTTATCCAGTTGGATACTATTAAAATGTAGATGGGTTGTATGCACGTGAATGCGCATCGGGCATAAAGCCCGCTGTCAAGCGATACTGCTATATGTGCAATCTTGCATCGGGCATATAGCCCGCTGTCAAGCGATACTGCTATATGTGCGCGTGTGCATCGAGATTAAGCCCGCTGTCAAGCGATGCTGCTATACGTGTTAATGTGCATCGGGCATAAAGCCCGATGTCAAATAACCCTACCTAGTGATCATGACCCCCTGCTCCCTCTGCCAATAACATAAAGGCGCCCTTGGTCAAAAACAAATCTTCAGATTTGAAGTCACCGCCGTTCTGAACAACCGTATATGCATCCTGGGTCACTCCTGGCATAATTGTCTTCTTTTCAAAATAATGCACGCCTCCTCCTTCCCTAGTCTGGACCAGTGCAAAAAATTCATTGTCAACTTCTACAATCGCATCTTCCGGAATTGCAAAAGATTCTGATGATCCAACCTGGATCAATGCATTGGTATACATACCTGGCTTTAAAGAACTCTTGTGTGCTCCTTCTATATGACAATGTATATTTAACATCCGGTCTTCATTGACCATCGCATCTATCAGGTATACTTCTGCCATCATCTTCGATGCGGCATCTCCCTGGGTAGTAAATTCTACCTGCTGCCCGACCTTTATCTTGCTAATATCCTTTTCAAGAACTTTTAATTCCAAGTGTATGTGAAAATTATTAGCAATGCGCATCGCAGGTTCTCCAGCATCGAGGTACATGCCTCTTACTACATGGATTTCAGTTATATAGCCCCCTATCGGAGCTTTGATTGGTAAAGATGATATCAATTGTTCAGGTGAAATGTCGGCAGGATTCAATCCATACAACTTCAACTTTTGTGCATGTGATGCAAATTCTACCTTCGTGGTTTTTAATTCCGATTCTAATTTCAACAGTGACTTCCTGGTTGTAATATTTTCAGCTGACAGTTCTTTGTTCCTGGCATATTCTCCATCTAAATATGCTACTTGTTCTTTTAATACCAAATATTCCTCCTGGAGCATAATTAAACTCGGTATCGTCAGTGTAAAAAGCACCTGGTCTTTCGCTACCCATTGTCCTTCTATCAAATCCATCGGCCCAACCGTACCTCCAACAAGGGTGCTTACTTCAGCCATATTTCGCTCCGGCAAATGGATGTTACCAACCACCTGCAACTGTTCTGAAAATGCGCGCATAGACATTTGCCCCAATTCAAAATCTGAACTTTCAAATTGCAACTTTGTAATTTCAATCGTGGACGAATGATCGTCATGTTGTTCTTCCGATTCGTGACTATGGGTATCACTTACCGGATTTTCCTTGCATCCCAAAACCAAAGCCATGCCCGCAGCAAATATTATAATTATTATTTTCTTCATCTTTCGCTCATTAAAAAGTTCATTGAAATAATTGTGTGATTGTACTCATGTATCAAATCCACATATTTTATTTTCATCGTGCCTGCATTTTCCAATGCCAGCAAATATTGAAAGTAATCTATCTCTCCCCCATCCAGGGCCTTTTTAGAAAATTCTATTAGATCACTAACTGTTCGATCTACAACTCCTTCATACAATTGTATACGGCCATTTATATTGGTTAGTCCTGTAGATAATTTGTCTCGCTGTCGTTGCATTAATTTTTTAGAAGCATTTAAGTTCAAGTTATACCGATCTGCTTCTAATTGTGCAGCCTCGATCCTGGCATGATAGGCTTTCTTTGATAATGGAATACCCACGCCTAATTGCAAACCAGGATACAGATGTAAATTGCTGAAACTATTGATACCATTGAATAAGGAAACTTTCAGCTTCGGTAGCAGTTCTTTAGACACGACTGCTTTATTGATCATTTCTTTATCTATAAGCGATAGATAGTAATCATATAACGGATGTTCAGGAGTTGGATTTACATCAAATACCAATTTCTCATAGGCTCCCCTTTCTATTATAAAATCATCGTCATAATTCATGATAGCGCCAAGGTCTTCATATGCATATTCTAGTAATGAAGATATCTGTTGAATTACCAATATGATTTCTTCAGATTTCTGTCGCGCCGTAAGCAACTCCATTACAGAACTTTCACCTAACTCATATTTCCGATTGGCGGTCTCCTGGAAGGACGTGTATATTTCAATTATCTCCTCATACACCTCTCTTAAGGCTCGATAATACTGAATATCGTCAACCAGAAGATGGACTTTAGCAATCACTTCATATTCATAAAGGCCGACACTCTTTTGTTGAATCGCGGTATTGGATTTTTGAAGATCCGCCCTGGCAGCGTGTAAGGCAGGTGGAACAAATATATGTGAAGCACCGAATACATGAAGCGGTCTGTCATTTCGCGCCAGATTGCTCCGGTCGTATTCATAATAGAAATCTGTAAAATTTATTTGTCGGGTCGCTTCTTCTAATTTCCGCTCCCGCTCAACAGCCTTTTGGTTGGCCCTGATCTCCAGATTCTGCGCTTTGGTGATTTCGATTATTTCTTGTACATCAAGTTCCTGTTGCCCGATGCCTAGCGTAGGTATAAGCAGCAAAAGTATGATAGAAGCAAAGTGGGTATTATTGATCTTGAGTCGCTCCTTTCTATTTTCAAAAATACAATATAGAAGAGGCAATAACACCAGCGTCAATATGGTCGCTGTAAACAGCCCTCCTATGACAACTGTAGCCAATGGCCGCTGTACCTCAGCTCCTGCCGATGTAGATATCGCCATCGGTAAGAATCCAAGAGCGGCAGCGACTGCTGTCAGCAGAACCGGGCGAATACGATCTACTGTGCCCTGGATGACACGTTCTTTTATATCCGTCATTCCTTGTAATTTAAGTTCGTTGAAATGTTCTAAGAGCACAATCCCGTTCAATACAGCAATACCAAAAAGAGCGATGAAGCCTACCCCGGCAGATATACTAAATGGCATATCCCGCAGATATAATGCCATCACACCTCCTATCGTCGCTAATGGTATGGCAGAATAGATTAACAATGCCTTACGTACAGAATTAAATGCAAAATATAACAGGATGAATATGAGTAACATGGCGATTGGTACCGCCACCTGGAGGCGTTTGGTTGCTTCTTGTAAGTTTTCAAATTGCCCGCCATAATCTATATAATATCCCGGCGGCAACACAACATTTGATGCAATCAGACTGCTCACCTCATCTACTACTGATTGTAAATCCCTGCCCCGGACATTGACGCCAACCACTACACGCCGTTTGGTATCATCACGGGATATTTTAGCGGGACCCGTAGTATATTGAATGTCGGCAAAATCACTCAGTGGTATCCTCATGCCATTTGGCAGGTCTACAATACTATTTCTTATATCGTCCAATTGCTGTCGATCGGATTTGTCATATCGCAAGACAAGGTCATATTGCTGTTCTTCTTCAAATATGATCCCGGCTGATTTCCCCGCAAAGCCCATGGATATGATGCCATTCAAATCCGCAATATTGAGTCCGTATTTTGCAATTTTAGATCGGTCATATTTTACAATCATTTGAGGCAGGCCTGCTGTCTTCTCAACGGTTATATCTGCAGCACCTTCAACATTCCGGATAGCGGCTTCAATTTCGTTCGCCTTTCTATTTAGAATATCAAGATCAGTACCGAATAATTTAATCGCCAAATCCGCCCTCGCCCCGGTGATTAATTCATTAAACCTCATTTCAATAGGTTGTGTAAATTCGACATCAATGCCGGGTATCTTGTTCAGCAGTGCTTTCTTGAATACATCCGCCAATTCATCTTTTGAATCCGCACTGGTCCATTCACTTTTAGGAGACAGCGTAATGATTACATCACTTTCTTCCATGGACATCGGATCTGTCGGGACCTCGGCAGCACCTATACGCGTAACGACCTGGTTCACTTCCGGAAATTCTAATAATATTTTTTCAATCCTGGTAGTCATCACCACGGTTTCCGCGAGGGACATCCCCGTCTTAAATACAGGTTGAATTACAAAATCACCCTCATCCAGGGTCGGTGCAAATTCTCCACCCATCCTGTTAAATACAAGGCCAGTTAATACTAAGAGCCCGATTGAAAAGGCTATGACAACATATTTAAGTCTAAGAGCGACGACTATAACTCGTCGATAGACCACTTTCAAAAAGTTGATAAACCTCGTCGATATATTTCGATCACTTCTTGTATCAGGTTTTATAAATAGCGAAGCCATAACCGGCACATAGGTAAAACATAAACACATCGCTCCTATCAGGGCAAAACAAAAGGTCAGAGCCATTGGTCGGAACATCTTCCCCTCTATACCGGTCAAAGATAGAATTGGAATAAATACGATGATAATAATGATCTGACCGAAAACCGCAGAATGCAGCATTTTGCGTGTGCCTGAAGAGGTAATTTCATCGATTCTAATTTGTTTCTCATTTGGCGTAAGACCGACGAGCTGCCCTGCATTTTTTGTTATTTGATAAGCGATATATTCTACGATGATCACAGCTCCATCTATAATGATCCCAAAATCTATCGCACCCAAACTCATCAAGTTGGCATCCACGCCAAAGAAATACATGAGCATTAAGGCAAAAAGCAAGGTAAGCGGAATCACAGAGGCCACGACCAATCCTGAACGGAAATTACCCAATAAGAAGACCACAACAAATAATACAATTAGAAAACCAAGGATCAGGTTTTCAGCAATGGTATAAGTGGTTCGGTTAATCAAATCACTCCGCTCCAGGAAGGGATTTATAAATACTCCCTCGGGAAGGGAACTTTGAATGTCCGCCACTCTCTCTTTTACACTTTGGATTACTTTATTGGAGTTGGCTCCTTTTAACATCATCACCTGACCAAGGACTTTTTCACCCTCTCCATTTCCGGTTATGGCACCAAATCTAGTCGCTGCACCAAACCCGATTGTTGCCACATCCTTTACATAAATTGGAATACCGTTTTTGGTCTGCACAACGATATTTCCAATCTCATCTATATTTTTTATCAGGCCTTCGGCGCGTATAAAATACGCCTGACTGGATTTTTCGATATATCCTCCTCCGGCAATGCTATTGTTTTTGCGAAGTGCCTCGTAGACAGTGATCAGGGATATATCCATGGCACGCAAGTCTGCCGGTCTTACAGCTACTTCATATGTCTTAAGATATCCACCCCACGTATTGATTTCAACGATTCCGGGTATACCGGACAGCTGTCTTTTTACGATCCAGTCCTGAATAGATCGGAGGTCTGTAACCGTATATTGATCCTTGTATTCAGGTGCGACATCCAATACGTATTGATAGATTTCACCTAATCCGGTACTGATAGGTCCCATAGCCGGGACGCCAAATCCCGCTGGTATTTTTTCTTCGACCAATTTTAATTTTTCAGCAATCAACTGGCGGGGCAAATAGGTGTCCATGGCGTCTTCAAAGACGACCGTAACGACAGATAATCCGAATTTCGAAATAGAGCGTATCTCCTTGACCCCGGGCAGATTGGCCATTTCCAATTCAACGGGATATGTAAGAAATCGCTCGACATCTTGTGCAGCAAGATCGCGGGAAGTGGTGATCACCTGTACCTGGTTATTTGTCACATCAGGTACGGCACCGATAGGTATATTGATCAAAGAATATATACCCATTCCGGCGATGCCGAAAGTGATCAGGAACACGACAATTTTATGTCTTATACTATAGTCAATTATTTGATTCAGCATGAGCTATACTCCTTTCTAAGTGAACTTATAATTCAGGTCTCTTCTTTAATTTCAGAATATCCATGTATTCGAAATAAAAATCAGACTCGAAAACGTCTTTAAATAAAAATGATGCTATAATTAACTTAGACTGGGAGGTCCTCTCTGAGGCCTTGTGCTATTTGTGAAATCAAATAGTAAAATAGGTGGTGTCGTATTTATATCATTTATCTCTTCTGGAGCTACGGTTGGAGAGGGAAGGGTACAAATAAAATTCAGCGGTTGTGATAATATGTCGGCTTTTTTATCTACATCCTTTTGAAGTCCATCGGAAATTATGAAGTGATCAAGGTGACCTTCTCCCATATCCGAATGAAAAGCAATTCTGATGAGATCCAAAAGAGAATCTACACTGGAATGCTCAGGGCATTGGGCTTGTTCCGTCAACTCATCATGATGCACATGAGGCACAAAATTGTGCATCAGTAGAATCGCACATGCGAGGTGAAGCAATATGAGCTTACAGGATTTCACAACAGCGAATTTATGAAATAAAAAGTTTAACTACCGAACAATGATTCAACGGTGACCTTATAGATTTAATTTTTGCCTGAGTAAATTTATTAAGTATCACTTTCCATCAAATTCATTGTATACACTTATAAGGGCTTCATGCATACCCGAGTCATACGGATGTGCACTGCTATTAAGAAGATCTATCATTGTAAATTCGCCGCCATAGACGTTCATCCTTGCGTTCCGGTCCGCGCCTGATTCGAGTAATAAACACATCATGTCCGGTAAATTAGAAGGCAAAACCTGCCGATAGAGTTCGACACCATTATTGCCAACATAATGCAGGAGGGTTGCTTGATGGCCATACCTGCTTTTTAGATTAAGCAAATCAGGTCGGTCTTCCAAGAGTTTTGCGAGGGAATCTAAAGCACCTGCTAACAGCAGATCTACGGCATTTTCAAATATGATATCTATGTGTGTGTCAGGAACATCTTCCCAGGTCTTATATCCATATTGCCGGGCAATGGCTATCTGTGCGTCCTGTTCTTTGAATCCATTTTGCTCAATTTTAGTCCAGGATTGGCTTAAAAAGTTAGGGTGATAATTATTAATCTCACATAGAACCGCTTGATTCCGGGATTGAAATGCAGCCCATAAACTGGAAGTGAGCAAACTTAGCCTTTCTTTAATTGTAACGCCGGGTTCATATTGAAACAATAATTGACCGTAATAATCAATCGTATCCCGGACCATCTTATGAGCATAGACTGTTACCATCTTATTTTTCAGTTAGTAGAATAGAAACATCACCTCCGACTTCCAATCCG
>JAJCYJ010000734.1 GCA_029262975.1 Saprospiraceae bacterium | reverse complement strand
TTCCAAATCTATCGCATTAATTGGTTTTCCGATGGTAGGATTTTTTGCATCAGTCATGTGGTCAATTATAATTTCATTGGCCCTCAATTCTGTCGCATCACACCATGGTTCTTTTTCGGGTATCCTCGTTACTGGTATAGCTGGTGGTGCGATCATTCCGTTAATCGTGGGGTCGCTGGGTGACATATTTGGTCTAAAAGCGGGTATGTTTTTTTTATTCCTGGGACTGGCTTACATAGGAAGTATTGGATTTTGGTCGAAGCCATTAATTAATAATCAGATAATCGGTCAATCAGAATCAACACAATAAATTTCAAACATTCATATTGAATAAACAGCACGACATATCCATAATAGGTGTAGACCTGGGAGGTACGAAAATATTGGCCAGTAGGATTCGCAATGCTCAAATAGTCGATAGCTACAAATCCGGTGTTCCCTCTAATGGATCTGAACAGGAAGTTATTTCTGCTTTGTGTGACACAATAGATATGGTTATTGATACTGAGGTTCAAGCAATAGGCTTAGGTGTCCCAAGTGTGGTTGATACAGAAAAAGGAATCGTCTACGATGTGCAAAATATTCCATCATGGAAAGAAGTCCATTTAAAGGACATATTGGAAAAGAAATATAACCTTCCGGTATATTTAAATAATGACGCGAACTGTTTTGCCCTGGGTGAAAAATATTTTGGCAATGGTCAGAATTATAAGAACATGATCGGCTTGATCATCGGGACGGGTATGGCAGGAGGGATTATTATTGATGACAAACTATATAATGGCATTAATTGTGGTGCCGGCGAATTTGGAATGATACCCTATTTAGATAAATACTTTGAATACTATGCCTGTGGTCAATTCTTCAATAATGTCTATGGTGTCCCTGGTGAAGTAGTATTTGATCGGGCGATTAACGGCGATCAGGAAGCTATTAAAATGTTTGACGAATTGGGATTTCATCTTGGAAATGCCATCAATATGATACTTTACGCATTTGATCCGGAAATCATCATTTTGGGTGGGTCAGTATCAAAGGCTTATAATTTATTTAAAAAATCCATGTGGACACAAATTAAAAAACTGGTATATGGATCTATTGCTGATAAGATAAAAATAGAAGTCTCGACGAGATCAGACATTGCTGTCTTAGGAGCAGCAGCACTGTGCTACAATGTGCATACTGCGTCAGATATCACTGAAATAAAAAATAAAGAAGCAGTCCGTAATTAACTCGCGGAATGGGTGAACACTAAAGTTTAAGATTTGTTGCTAAGAAAAGTATTTATGATCTGTTCAATAATTAGGATTGATAATTATATAACAAGAGTTGCTCTGATGTTTCCAGAGATCCAAGTCTTTGGTAGAAGTGGCAGGGAGAAATATTTTGGAAAATTTAAATAATATCATCCAACTGTCTTTATTATTTTGATGGCTTAACCAAAACGGAGGTTACAAATCAATGAAGAATTAGAATATGACAATGAGAAATATAAATAAATACAAACTAGTCACGCTTATCATGTGTCTCAGTTTGGCATTATATGGTGGAGATAAAATACAGATCAAAGTATCGAATGCTTCAATGGGGGCTCCAATTACTATTGGAATTCCTTTTGCAAAAGGCGATTTAAAATGTCCTGATAATGTGCGTGTTCTGGGCAAGAATGGTGTCGAAATCCCGTCTCAAACGACCCTCGTTACAAACTGGGAGCCTTTAGATTATAGTGTGAAGTGGTTATGGATATTTTTCTTTGCGACGGAAGATGACGAATACATTGTGGAATACGGTGACAATGTATACAAGGCGCCTATCAAAGGAGACAAAATAAAGATAAAAAATGCTCAGCGGCGGGGACAAAGCAGTTATGTAGAAACGGGACCGTTGAAGTTTAAAATTGATAAAAGAACCGGCGGATTTATTGATGAAGTATTACTGGATGTTGAACGCAATGGTTTTGACACTGAAGACACAATTGCTATAGATAAATCTGGTCGTGGATCTTTCCTGGATTTACTCGATGACATGGGCATTGATTCTTCGACTGCGATAATTCATAGAACGGTCAGGGAGCGGGGATCCGGTCCATTGCACGCCATTATGAGATTAGAAGGTGTCTATACTTATAATAGAAAAGACAATCGTGAGTCTCCGTTTATTATCAGAATACATTTGTACGCCGGCAAATCCTATATCAGGGTATTTCATACATTGACATATACCGGTATCCCCGATAAGCACGCCCCGGTTCGCGGAGAACATGCCAATATTGCCCTGGCTGCTAATCACAAAATTAAAGATGAGTCTAATTCTTTAGATAGCGGGTGGATGAAACCAAATGACAGGATAGCTGCAACAGGTCTGACACTTCAGTACAAGTTAGATGATCAAGCCGAATATAATAGCGGTTATCATGAAGGAAATTGGTCAGATGTAACTATTCCAACTTCGTATGAGACAAAACTAAATGGGTTTAGTGAAGTTTCCCTATTTCAGACTGGCCCAAAACCAGATCGTGTTCCCCCTGTACCAAATTCTAATTTAGAAGAAAGAATTGGAGGATTTAAAGCAGAAATCTCTGTGGATGGTCAGCTTAAAAAGGAATCTCAACGGGCTGTCGGTTGGGCAGATCTCTCTGATAATAAATGGGGCATTGGAATAGGTATAAGAAATTTTTTGGAAGAGTATCCGAAAGAAATTTCATTTGACCAGGAAGGTCGTACAGCCATAGCATATTTATGGACACCAAAGGCAGGTCCGATGAGTTTTGCCAGAGGTTCTACTAATAGAGACCAGGGTATGGTTTCTAATTTCGCAGAGGGCGTCACAAAGACTAGTGAATTGGTTTATTATTTTCATGAGGCTGCTAAGAGCAAACGGGATATCGAGCGTACCATGAATTATTTTTTAAACCCGCCTATACCTCATGCCAATGCAGATGTATATGCTAAAAGCAAAGTATATGGTCAGTTTGCTCCAAGAGAAGAAAAAAATGCAGTCTATGAAAGATCTTTAGATTACAAATTTGATTGGGAGCTATTCAATCAGAAATGGGAACCATGGTATGGGATGTTTGATTATGGTGATCAAAAAAATGTGTTTTTCAGGGAAGACTGGTATCGATGGCAAAATAACGAGCCTGCTATTGATTTTATGTATTGGCTACAATTTATGCGGACGGGTGAGGCCAAGTATTATATAGCTGCCGAAGCGATGAGCCGACATACAATGGATGTAGATAATATTCATTGGCCGACTGACCCTCCTTATTATGGTGATACGAATGAATCACTTGATTTTTGGCAGTGGGAAGCGGGAGAGCGAAAGGCGAGCCCATATCTCGGTATCGGAAGACGTCACGCCGATCAGCATTGGACAGCAAATCTGAGTGCCCACGTCTGGTTGAAAGGATGGGTGGCATCTTATTATCTGACAGGATATCATCGGGGGCTTGATATAGCGAGGCTTACCGCTGATTCATATACACGAAGAATATGGGGGGACCACGGTCTTACTGGTCGAAGACTGTACTTATCCGTTTGGAATCTGACAGAAGCCTGGGATGCAACAAAGGATCCTAAATATTTGAAAGAATTGAAGGACAGGGTGGACATTATGTTGCACTTGCAAAATGGACCTGATCAATATGACAATCTGGCGATCGATCGCTATGGATATTCACAGATATATGCTTCGCATGGTTTGTATAAGTACTTTATGATTACAAAAGATGAAAAAGTCAGACAGGCGTTAATAAGACACGCCAGGGCCGTCAGGGACAATCCTCCTTATAACCACGAATATGAATCCTATCTTGCTACTATTCATAGTCTTGTTGTAGGTTATGAATTCACAGGCGATAAAAGCTTTCTCAATGAAGCCATGCATCGCGCTGAAGTGACTAAGACAGGAACATTAAAAAGCTCTTTTGATGAATTGAAATCGCAAAAGAACATTTCTGAAGCTCTGGAAGAGGTCTCTAATTTACCTACAAAGGGTGATTTCCAAAATCGGTCAAGATGGGTTTCTAATTGGAGTCCAACTGCAGGATTAAGGGTATTTGGGTGGACGCATATTTACAATATTCCATGGTTGATGCATTGGTTAGATGAAGAAAAAGAGATTGAACAATTAGAAGCAAAAAAAGAAGACTAAGTCAACGCAACTTAGCACTTCGTAATGCTACAATCCGTTGTTGAAAATTGATAGATTATGTTCGCATTCCCATTGAGCAAGGTCATGAAACGACGTATGTCCGCGACATGTCAGAATAGCACTTGACTTAATTACTGATATGGGTTGTTGACATTCAAAATTTCTAATTGAATGAATCTAAAATTGTTCTAACTCGAAATACACCATTCCGAATCATTTGCAATAAGCACATTTCTTTAGAGCAGCACAAAAAAATAAATCGCGATGAAAATAATTACTAATTCTTTCTCTTTTCTTATTATATATTTTCTGATTTTATTCTCTTGCAAACCAACTATAAATACAGAAAACAAAAAGAAGAATTCCGAGGAGGCCGATGACAAAATTAAAATAGAATATATAGCGCATGCCAGTTTTCTAATTTCTTATAAAGAACATACACTCTTATTAGACCCATATGCTGACACGGTTTGGATCAGTTATTTCTTCCCAAAAAATATTAATGCTGATGCCATTTTTAGCACCCATCCTCATTACGATCATGATGGCGGCATCTTCAGGAACCTGCACCCCTATTGGCAAGATCAAATTCCATTTTATACCAATCCTGGAAATTATAAAGAGGGGGAATTTAAAATCCAAGGCGTAAAGGGAAAACATTGCGACCCATATGGTAAAGAATTTGGGCAAAAGAACACCATATTCATTTATGAAGCAGCAGGTATAAGAATTGCACATTGGGGAGACAATGGCCCGATTCATGATACGCTTATGCAAGACCTTGCAGACATAGATATATTAATGTTGCCGATAGATGACACCTACCACATTCTAAAAGCTGACGAAACGGCAGAAGTGATTAAGCGCATTAATCCGAAAGTTGTCATTCCGATGCATTACAAAATCGCGGCTTTGGAACCCACTCCCGGAAAACCAAAAAATCTTGGTACAATTGACGAATACATAAGCT
>JAJCYJ010000733.1 GCA_029262975.1 Saprospiraceae bacterium | reverse complement strand
GGTAGTCTTATTTGATGCGCAATTTCCATCCATTCAAGAGGCCAGGGCATTAGAAAAAAAGATCAAAAAAAGAGGTGCTTCTCGATTCATCAGTGATTTATAATTGATCTCTGCCTGTTGGTTCAGAGCATCACGCCGATGACGTGAGGGTCGGGGGTTCGAGTCCCTCATCGCCCACTCAAAAAAGAAATGGTCGGGGAATACCTCCCTGGCCATTTTTTGTTTATGCGTTATTCTACTTACATATTATTCTCCGAGCAACTCAATCGGTACTTTATGGGAAGCACTTCTTTAGATTTCATTTGAAAAGGGTACAGGAACAACAAATCATCATCAGCGTTCACTGAAGTTTTATTCCCATATAAATGTTCTCGTCGTCACGAATAAGCTCTTGAAAGCCAAGTTTCTTGTAAAAACCATAGGCTCGAACATTCTTGGCACTCATCTCGAGATGAACACCGGGTGCCCCGGCCTTACGAAGCAGATCCAACAGTTGTTCGATCATACTGCGACCGTATCCTTGACCTTGGGCTCTTGGAAGCAGGTCAATGTGCAAATGTGCAGGGTAATCGGAGTATGGCTCAGGACAAAAATAATTAGGATGATGGTATTGGTGGTGAATTTTCTCAACGCGTGACCACTTGGCCGGATCTCCTTTTGGATCAGTAAATTGCTCAATCAGGTCAGGTCTCCATTCTCTGTCGTATCGCTCGTAGAATTCGTGCGTGTCCAGAACCCCTAAGGCATATCCACAAAGACCTTCATCATCTTCGATGATGAGCGCGAAATCTGGGGAGAAGTGCACATAAGGACCTGTATAAATACGAGCCAACGCGTCAGGGTCTTCCGTATAAAAAGGTTCACCATCATTACCATGATCCCCCGTTTTTAAACAGACGTGATACATGGCCTCTTGATCTCCCGGCCGGTATTTTCTAATTGACTTCATATCGTTGGCAATCCACTGTCGTTTATTATTCGGTTTATACAGCATGCAATTCGTGTTTATGGTGCTTACTGTTGCGATACTTTTTTCGAACTAAAAATAACGCTAAAGTTGAGAATGCAATATGTAAGCGTCTTGCTCACTTGACTTGGATACATTATTCTAAATTTCTCCTAAGGGTGGTATAAAAAAACTGTCTCACCCTATTGCCCACATTCGGCAGACAAGTATTATACGATAGAGGTCCTCATTGAATTATCAAAAAATTACTAAACCTAAATTTCCTAATTTACAGGTTGGGCCTATTTATAATTAAACCGCTTTAGACTATCAAGAATTTCTACACTAAATATATTCTGCCGGGATTACTCTTTCAATCGCTGGTCGTCGGTGGCGGATATGGCACAGGGCGTGAAATAATCGAATTTTTCATGAGTAGCGGTCCGATTAACGGTTATATCGGCATGCTTGTGGCCATGTTCATCTGGAGCCTGGTCATGGCCATTGGCTTTGAACTCGCCCGAAAGGAGCGTTTATATGATTATCGCTTATTTTTAAAAGCACTTCTGGGCAGAGGTTGGGTGGTCTTTGAATTGGTATTTATTGCAACATTGGTTTTAACCACCGCAGTTGTTGGTTCTGCATCGGGAGAATTGTTGCACGAAATATTTAGTGTGCCAAAGATAGTAGGCACGCTGATCATGATCGGGATGGTAGGATTCCTGGTTTTCAAGGGTAGCAATCTCATAGAAAAGGTCCTCTCCGCCTGGTCGATGACACTCTATGTAGCATACCTTATTCTAATTATTGCTGCCTTCACCGAGTACGGAAATTCTATTATCTCCAAGATCAGTCTTTCTGATTTCGATGGATCTGGATTCAAGGGAGGCTTTGAATATGCGGCTTACAATTTGGCGGCACTTCCGGCCATCTTGTTTGTAACCCGCCATTTCGATAATCGGCGAGAGGCTGTTATGGCTGGAATTATCGCGGGCCCATTAACTATGATCCCGGCTTTCTTTATTTATACAGCTATGCTCGGAACTTACCCTGGAATTCTTTCAGAGGCGATTCCGGCCTACTTTGTGATCAACCAAATAGACTGGCCGATCTTCCAGGTGTTTTTCCAGTTTGTTTTGTTTGGAACATTTATTGAGACGGGGACAGGGATGATTCATGGATTTAACGAGCGCATTGCGGGTGTATATCGGGAGCGCAACCAGAAGATGCCAGCGCGTCTTCGTCTGATCATCGCAATTGTCATATTGGTTGTCGCCATTTTCCTGGCTGAAACCCTGGGCCTCATTCGCTTGATTGCAGAAGGATATGGATACATCACTTGGGCTTATTGGGTTGTATTCCTTGCGCCGCTATTGATTTTGGGAACATGGAAGGTATTCCGATCCCCATCTGAGTGAGCATAATTAAAACAACTTCTTCAAAAATTCGCGGTTTCAATTGTCATCATTTTTGAATTGGTCACCTTTCCTTCGCTATCAACTACTTGATACTTTCGTAATCTAAGCATCACTAACGCTTTAGCTTCGACGAGCGGAGAAATGCCACCAACTCAAATTTATTCTGAACTTTTACCAAGCATCGAAATGCCTTGCACACACTTAATACAACAACTCTGGTATTGTAAAATATAAGAAATGAACATGGTCAGGAGCTTTGACGAGCTGAATAAAAATACTGAAAAAGAAGTATTGACCACCATAATATTGAAGTAATACTTTTGGTACAATGCCAGCTTTGGCACAATGTCAAAATATTATACCATGGCTAAAAAGAAAGATAGTTATATGAAAGAGAAAATAGAATCTCTTATAGGCCCTAATATTATTCTTGACGATTTTCGCGATGAATTAGTGCTTGTAAATCATTTTGCAACCTATGCTCTTCTGGAAGGGAATCGCGCCTCGCGAAGATTAGATATAGTTGTTGATGGAGAACCTAGCGATCCAGGTAATGTTGGAAAGTTTTGCGAAAAGTTGGATATTTTGTTGGTGAATGCTAAAGGGAAAACGGGACGTGATGGTACCGTTGAATTGTTACTTCACCATTTTCACTGTATCAAACTTGTTGATGATGTTTTTGAACTACCAGCTATCGTAGTTGCTACTCCGCTAATACAATCACCCGTCTTTATAACAGCAAGAGCCTCACTAACTGCGAACAAGAAGGATGTAAAAATCAAAGTGTCTTCATGGGACGTTAATGGCTCACCAGCACCAAATGTGGTTTTTAATTGGATGTGCCGAGTTCCCTATATCAAAGTATTCCCAGTTGACTAATACATTTCAGAACTTGTGTTTAGACCATATTTGAGTTTCCGGTACAGAAAGATTCATTTGAATCTCTTTATTCTATTCGATAATATAGGTTTAAACCTTGTTCCGTCCACGGACCATTTCATTTAGAGTACTGATCGCGGCTGGGATTAGAATTACAAATAGTATTTAGAGATAAGTATACGGGGGTAAGGATCGGGAGTTCGAGACTGCCAATCCGCAGACATGGTCCCTCGCATGTGACGCCGGAGGCGTTATCGCCCACAACAAAAGCATCCGGGAATGTTCCTTGACCCTTTTGTCATTTATGGCTACTTATATTACCTACATTTTGTACTCTGAATTACTGAATCGTTTCTATGTAGGAAGTACTACTTTGTCTGTTCAAGATAGACTTAAATACCATCTCAGTAACCACACGGGCTTTGCCGGAAAAGCCGAAGGTTGGGTTATTCTTTTTGAAACGTTTTTCCTCACTATAGAAGATGCGCGAAGGTTTGAAAGAAAGATAAAAAAGCGAGGAACTCAGCGGTGTCTAAATGAATTATAATTACATATGCTCGATTGGTTCAAAGCATCATGCCACAGACGTGTTTGTCGAAAGGTCGAGACTGACAAGCCGCAAATGTGGTCTCTCACCTGTGACACCTGAGAGGTTATCGCCCACAACTTAAGATCAAGGAGTTTGCACGATTATGTCTTAGCCCTTTTTTGCTGGTGTATTACACCACTAAAAGAGAATTGTCTGTCCTTATAAAAAACATGGAGCAACACAGGATGTATAGTAGGTGAAGCCGAGAATAGCCCTCTATCTGTGCGATACATTAACTTACCAGGCTAAAGCCTAGATCGTAAACTGACTCAGTTTAATAAAACGAATTATCCGCTCCTTGATATCTGCCTGCGTCACCCGCTTGATCCGATGGTTACCAAAGTCCTCTACTACAAAGGATGCCATAGCTGCACCATAGATCAGACCTCGCTTCATATTGTCAAAAGATATGTCTCCGGTCTTAGCCATATAACCCAGGAAGCCACCTGCAAAGCAGTCTCCGGCTCCTGTAGGATCTGTAACCCTGTCCAATGGCATAGCGGGTGCGAAAAAGACATTGTCTTGGTCAAAGAGCAAGGCACCATGTTCTCCTTTCTTAATGATCAGATACCTTGGACCAAATTCAAGAATCTTTGCAGCTGCCTGTACAATTGAATGCTCCCCACTAAGCATCCTCGCTTCTTCGTCATTAATCGTCAGTACATCACACATTGAGATCGCCTTCATCAATGAATCACGGGCAATATCAATCCAGAGATTCATCGTGTCCAGCATGACCAACTTTGGTTTTACATCAAGCTGTTCCAACACACTTATCTGTATGTCAGGTGTTAAATTTCCCAACAAGATATATTCACTGTTCTTATAAGAATCCGGAAGTACAGGGTCAAAATCCGCTAACACATTGAGATCTGTAATTAATGTATCCCGGTCATTCATATTGTCGTGGTATTTGCCTTCCCAAAAGAAAGACTTGCCGCCATCCACTACCTTAAGGCCCTCCAATTGTACACCACGACTCCTTAATTCATCTAATTCTGATTGAGGAAAATCGTCCCCGATGATGCTCACCAGATTGATACTGTTAACAAAGTAGCTCGCAGCATATGCACCATATTGGGCTGAACCGCCAACCACCATATCTGCCTTGCCAAATGGGGTTGCAATCGTATCAAAGGCAACCGTTCCTACGATTAGTAAACTCATTAATTCTATTTTGCCGCAAATGTACCTAAACATCTCCGTATCAAATAGTTACTATTTTAATTGTACTTGTCCACAGATTAAGCGTAATTTGTTCATTCTAATGATGAGGTGATTTATAGATTGTAATTGACCAGAACAAATTGATTCATGAGTCTTCTAAATCAACTCGAAAACTGAAAAGATATGAACTTCTCCATGTTACTTGCATTCTTAGGTGGATACGAATTGATCGCAGTAGGTATGATTATACTACTCTTATTCGGTGGAAAAAAATTGCCAGAACTGATGAAAGGTCTTGGTAAAGGAATAAAAGAGTTTAATAATGCTAAAGCGAATATAGAAGGAGAACTTAAAGAAAGCATGAAGGATATTGAGACCAAAGACTAATCTTTGGCTTTAAATAGCTTCTTGTTATTTCTTATTGCATTTTCCTGTTCTACTCATCCTCTTAAAGAAATTTCCACTTTTTCTTACGGTTCTATTTGTTCCTATTCTACCAATAGTTGAAATAGGGGTGTGTAAATACACACCCAATTTGTTGTTCAAACATTTTTAATATTATAGCCTTTGCGTAATACCCTTAATCTTATCCTCGCCGGACGGCAATCATTTTTTGCCCCGAGGTTTCGGGATGAATCACTTGGCTAAAAAACGATTCAAACCTGCCTGCCCTTACCGGTCACAGTATGCAGGAAAGCCCATTTTCTCAAATGTATTTTCTTGTAATAAAAATAGGTTCTTAACCATTTGCATTGGATTCTTTAATATCTAATCACTATACCCCTGCGAAAACATCTTTGTCCTTTTTTTCTTGGCCCAAAAAAGAACGAAAAAAAGGCACTTTCCGTAATGTGAGCAAAGTGAAGTCATCTACTTTTAGATGACCAGATGCCTGGGAGGCATCTGACATAGCGAACCACAAAGTGGGTGGAGTAAGCCCGTTCCGGTTCACTCTCTTGGAGGTCTCCCAGACCTCCACTACGACTTCTTCGTAGATCGTTCATTCATAAGGTTTCCCGA
>JAJCYJ010000732.1 GCA_029262975.1 Saprospiraceae bacterium | reverse complement strand
ACCCTAGCGATGCAGCACAAAGGAATATCATTAATGGAGAAACGGTCGTTGTACAATCGAGGGTGGGGGCAGAAGAAATCGAAGCTGAATTAAGCACTGACATGATGCCTGGTTCAGTGAGTATTCCCCATGGTTGGGGACACCATCGCTCGGGTATAAAACTCAAAATAGCCAGCGCACATGCTGGTATCAGTATTAATGATTTAATTGACGAACAAGTAGTTGATACCCTATCTGGGGTATCTGTAATCAACGGCGTACCTGTGGAGGTATCGAAAAAAAACTAATATCTTGAATATCACTTATATTAAATCTTCTTTTCCTGGAATTGTAGTTAAGATTTCTGTTGCATCAGGGGAATACGTGACCTCGGGTCAGGAGCTTGTTATATTAGAAGCGATGAAGATGGAGAATGCAATAACGGCACCCTGCGCCGCGCTAATCCAAAATATTTTGATATCAGAAGGCCAGGTAGTGAATAAAGGAGATATATTATTTGAATATCAATCTGACTTCTCTGAAAGTCAAATTTCAAAGGAAGTTCGAGATGTTGTGGATGCTCCTATAGAAAGTAGTCTTAAAGAGTTGAGAACCAGAAAGGCATTGCTGACAGATGAAGCACGACCGGAGGCAGAAAATAGAAGAGTTTCAAAAGGTCAGAACACAATAAGGCAAAACATAGAGCAATTAGTTGATCCAGATTCTTTTAAAGAATATGGAGGGTACGTAATTGCGGCTCAACAATCCAGGCGGAGTATGGATGACCTACTGAGGAATACACCGGCGGATGGATTGGTTAGTGGCCGAGGACACATAAATGGGGAAAGTTTTACTGACCATACAGAATGTGTCATTATGGGCTATGATTATACGGTTCTTGCAGGCACCCAGGGTACTATGAATCATATGAAGATGGATAGGATGATTTCTTTGGCTAAAGATCTTCACTTACCAGTTATATTGTTCGCTGAGGGAGGAGGAGGAAGACCAGGCGACGTAGATGTACATACGATTGCAGGATTGTATATATCCACATTCGTTGAATTTGCATCTTTGAAAAATGTTGTCCCAACGATTTCGATTGTCTCAGGTTATTGTTTTGCTGGAAATGCAGCTTTGGCTGGGTCGTCAGATCTGATCATTGGAACAAAAAATATATCATTAGGCATGGGCGGCCCTGCTATGATTTCAGGAGGAGGATTAGGTGATTTTCATCCTAGAGAAGTTGGCCCTGCACATATTCATACTCAAAATGGAGTAATAGATGTATTAGCAGAGCATGAATCTGAAGCAATACAAATAGCTAAAAAATACCTGGGTTATTGGCAAGGAAGAAGGAAGAATTGGGAAGAGGATAGTCAGCTTGAATTACAAAATTTCATTCCTGAAAATCGAAAAAGGACTTTCAATATCAGACATCTTATTAAGATATTAGCAGATAGAGACAGTCTCCTCGAGCTAAGACCAGAATATGCTTCTGGACTTATAACTTGTCTAGCAAGAATAAATGGTATTCCTATAGGAATAATTGCCAATAATTCAGAGGAACAAGCGGGTGCAATTACGGCAAGCAATGCCAGGAAGGCGGCCGATTTCCTAGACAAATGTGATGGTTATTCCATACCTGTCATATCATTAATTGATACTCCGGGTATCATGGTTGGTCCAGAGGCAGAGAAGGAAGGAACGGTGAGAGCTGCGGGTGCTTTGTTTGTGTCCGGAGCAAACTTCAAACCACCCTTTTTGTCGATCGTTCTCCGAAGGGCTTATGGGTTGGGTGCCATGGCTATGATGGGTGGCAGTACCAGGGCATCTGATTTTACAATTAGCTGGCCGACAGGTGAATTTGGAGCAATGGGACTTGAGGGAGCAGTACAACTCGGGTATAGAAAAGAACTCGAAGCAATAAAAGATGAAGAAGCTCGAGCAGCTACATATAATAAAATGGTTGAAGAAGCATATGAAAGAGGAAAAGCACTCAGTATGGCTACTATGTTTGAAATTGACGACGTTATAGAACCAAAAGATACGAGATCCTGGATCTTATCCGGGATAAATTTTTATAATAGAAATACATAATTCTTAATTTATCAATTATGAGTAAGAGTCACGAATTACCAAGAAAAGTTTATGCATCCGAAGAGCATGCGATGTTTAAAAAAACTGTTGAAGAATATTTTAAGAATTATGTATTACCTTTTAGAGAACAATGGGAAAAGCAAGGCTATTGTGATCGTGAAGCATGGTTAAAGGCAGGAGAATTAGGATTGTTGGGCATAACCCTTGATCCGAAGTATGGTGGACTTGGATTAGACTTTAGCTATGCAGCATTAGTAATAGAAGAACAAGCTAGATTTGGAGCAGCATCTCCATCTATATCCATGCATTCTGATATTGTAATTCCTTATATTGAAAAACATGGAAGCGAATATTTGAAAAATCTCTATCTGCCTAAATGTGCTTCAGGAGAATTGATTGGTTCTCTGGCGATGACTGAGCCCGGTACAGGTAGTGACGTGCAGGCTATTAAGACATTTGCTGAAGATAAGGGAGATCATTACATTTTGAATGGCAGTAAGACATTTATTACCATTGGCTATACTTCTGATTTTACAATTGTGGCGTGTAAGACCGATAAAAATAAAGGTTTCAAGGGCATTAGTTTATTGATTGTCGATGCAAATTCCACTGGGTTTTCTAAAGGTAAACCGTTTGTAAAATTAGGATTGAAGTCAAGTGATACCTGCGAACTCTTCTTTGAAGATGTTATGGTGCCGAAGGAAAATCTTTTAGGTTCCGAAGGCCAGGGTTTTATTCAGATGATGACTGAATTGCCACGGGAGAGAATGACGATAGCCCTCGGTGCTATTGGTGCTGTAAGAGGGGCACTTGAACAAACCGTTGTGTACACACAAGAGAGAAGAGCTTTTAAAAAACCGATTTGCGGATTTCAAAATACGCAGTTTAAGTTGGCAGAAGTGGCGACGCAATTAGAAGTCTCTACGGCATTCGTAGACAGGTGTACAGAATTGTTAGTGGAAGGAAATCTAACGCCAGAACTTGCTTCTATGGCCAAGTATCAGACTTCTGATATGCAATGTGCCATGATAGATGAATGTCTTCAATTATTTGGTGGTTACGGGTATATTTGGGAATATCCAATAGCAAGATATTATGGGGATGCACGAGTTCAGAGAATTTACGGAGGTACTAATGAGATAATGAAATTGATGATTTCTCGTTCCCTTTTTTCAAATTATTTCAGAGAGTTAAAGGCGAATATGAGAGCGAATAAGCAGGCTGCCGTAAGCAATTAATTTTTCTATTAAGTGATATTCTATTTTTAAATCATCCTCAAGTATTTATTCTAATTTAAAAAGATAAATTATAAATATGAGTTCTTATTATTTTACGGAAGAGCATGAATTGTTTCGAAGTTCCTTACGTGCTTTTTTAGAAAAAGAAGTAAAACCTAACATTGACAAGTGGGAAGAAGATAGAAGAACACCACGAGATATTTGGAAAAAAATGGGAGATATGGGGTTCCTTGGCTTGTCCTATCCTGAACAGTTTGGGGGGCTGGGATTAGATTTTTTCTATGATGTTGTATTTAATGAGGAATTAGGACGTATGAATAGTGGAGGATTTGCAATTACACAACAAGTTGTGCAATACATGTCTGCCCCTTATATTTTAAAATTTGGATCTGATCAATTAAAAGAAAAATACATCCCTGGAATTATCTCAGGTTCTCTTATTAGCAGTATTGCGATAACTGAACCAGGTGCCGGTTCTGATGCCCAGAATATTCAGACAAAGGCTGTGCGGGATGGAGACTATTATATAGTAAATGGATCCAAAACTTTTATTACAAATGGCGTATATGGTGACTTTATAGTGACTGTTGTAAAAACGAATACGGAGGCTGGAGCGGCAGGAGTTAGTCTGCTAGTAATAGAGCAGAAAATGGAGGGTGTGACAGCACGGAAATTAAAAAAATTAGGTTGGTATTCCTCTGATACGGCAGAGCTCAGCTTTGACAATGTAAAAGTACCTGTTGAAAATCTTATCGGAGAAGAGGGTCGGGGGTTTTATTATTTGATGAGCGGCTTGCAGTTAGAGCGATTATGTGCTGTCCCTGCCGGAGTAACAGGAATGGAGACAGCGATTGATCTGTCACTTCAGTATATGTCTGAAAGAAAAGCTTTTGGACGTCCGATTAATAAGTTTCAAGTACTTCGACATCGGATAGCGCAACTCGCCTCAGAAGTTGAAGCACTAAAGGCATTTAGTTATCATTGTTGCAAGATGTATGCGGACCAAATATATGATGTCAAACTATGTTCTATGGCTAAATTACTGACCACTGAATTAGGGGAGAAAGTGGCTACACAGTGCCTTCAATTTTATGGAGGTTATGGTTTTATGGAAGAATATCCAATGGCGAGGATGTATCGAGATGTTCGGGTCGGCACGATAGGAGGAGGATCTTCAGAAATTATGCGCGAGATTCTTGCTAAAATTATTATTGATGATGTGAGTTATGATGCCCCTAAGAAAAGTATTGTTGAGCGACCAATACATTTTACAGATAACAGTTCTTCGGAAAAAAATGAAATTCTTGAAGAAGAGGATTCTTTTGAGACACTAAAAGACGGAATAACTTCAAGGGCAAAGAACAAGGAGGCTCTGGGGAATACATTAAAGTTTGATTTTGGCGGCCAACAAATTTTTATCGACGGGACCGGTCAAAAGAATAAAGTCCTCGTGGAGAATATTGAAGCCGATTGTACCATAAATATGAGTTTGCAGGATTGTCATAAACTCCTAAGAGGAGATCTCAACCCAATGGGTGCAGTAATGTCAGGAAAAATCAAGATAGAGGGTGATATGAGTCTCGCTATGAAATTGCAGGGGTTGCTGGGTTAATACCTGCATTTTTTGACTAAATGTCTTTCGGACTAGGTAAAGAAATAGTCAAAAAAAATAGTCTTTTGACCAGCGCTATGGGTATCAGGTATGGAGTCATGTGAACTTTGATTGACGCTGGATACAAAAGTCGGTTATCATTTAGGTATTAGAAGTATATTTGGCCCTTCCTGGGATAATTATATCTCCAGGAGTTAATCAGTGAATGCGAGGATGAGGCGATACTTGAGACATAGAGAAAACACTTATATATTATAATTTTCTCTAATTCTTAATTTTCTACTTGTTTCGTTACAAAATAGTTTTACCTTTGCACTCGCTTTTGAAAAAGCCATTTAATTGTTCATATGCCAACTATAAATCAGTTAGTCAGAAAAGGGAGGAAGAAAGTAATTACTACGAGTAAATCACGAGCCCTTGATTCATGCCCTCAGAAAAGGGGTGTTTGCACAAGAGTGTATACTACAACACCAAAGAAACCTAATTCGGCATTGCGAAAAGTTGCTAAGGTCAGAATGTCCAATGGTCATGAAGTAATCGCCTATATTCCGGGAGAAGGTCATAATCTACAAGAGCACAGTATTGTGCTTATACGTGGTGGTAGAGTAAAAGATCTTCCGGGTGTTCGATATACGATTGTCAGAGGAGCACTTGATACAGCTGGGGTGGCAGACAGACTTCAGAGCAGATCTAAGTACGGAGCTAAAAGACCTAAGTAATTTATCATAGAGTATAATGAGAAAGAGAAAGCCAAAACAGCGGATATTACAACCAGATCCTCGATTTGCTGATCCAATGGTAACCCAATTTGTGAATAACATGATGTGGCAGGGAAAGAAGAGTGTTTCTTTTCAGATTTTTTATGACGCCATGGATATTATTCAGGAGAAAACTGGAGACAATCCTCACGAGGTTTGGCAAAAGGCATTGAACAATATATATCCCCAGGTAGAAGTAAGAAGTAAGAGAGTAGGAGGTGCCACTTTTCAAATTCCAATTGAAATCAGACCAAACAGACGTACGTCTGTTGGTATGAAATGGTTGATTAAGTATTCTCGACTGAGAAGCGGAAAGGGTATGGCCGAAAAATTATCAGCAGAGATTATCGCGGCAAGCAAAGGAGAGGGTGCGTCCGTGAAGAAGAAAGAAGATACACACAGGATGGCAGAAGCGAATAAAGCTTTTGCTCACTTCAGAGCATAAATCATCAGTTTTAATTTCTGATTACATCAAATCATAATGGCAAAAGATTTAAATTTTACCAGAAACATTGGTATTGCAGCACATATTGATGCTGGCAAAACAACTACCACAGAGCGTGTGCTCTATTATACAGGGCTCAGTCATAAGATTGGAGAGGTGCACGATGGAGCTGCTACCATGGATTGGATGGAGCAAGAGCAAGAGCGTGGTATTACCATTACTTCAGCTGCGACTAAGACATCTTGGGAATGGCAGGATAAGAAGTATAGTATGAATATCATCGATACTCCGGGCCATGTGGATTTTACCGTTGAGGTGAACAGGTCGTTAAGGGTGCTTGATGGTTTAATCTTTTTGTTCTGTGCCGTTAGTGGAGTTGAGCCGCAATCTGAGACGAATTGGAGACTTGCCGATAATTATCGCGTACCGCGTATTGGATTCGTAAATAAAATGGATAGATCTGGTGCTGATTTCTTTAATGTTGTTAACGATGTTCAGGAAAAGTTAGGATCAAAAGCAATTCCATTGCAAGTTCCAATCGGTTCTGAAGAAAATTTTAAAGGAGTAGTTGATCTGATCACCAATCAGGCCATAGTCTGGAATGAAGAAGATATTGGGATGACCTTTGAGGTGATTCCGATGCCTGAAGACCTCGTGGAGGTAGTAAAGGAATGGAGGGAAAAGCTTTTGGAGACAATAGCAGAATATGACGAAGGACTTATGGAAAAGTACTTCGAGGACGCAGATTCTATTACAGATGAGGAAATACGTGCGGCGGTGAGAGCGGCAGTGATGGATTTGGCATTTGTACCGATGATGTGTGGTTCGGCCTTTAAAAATAAAGGAGTTCAGGCCGTATTGGATGCAGCTTGTGCCTATCTCCCATCTCCATTGGATGTAGGGAATACGAAAGGGATTAATCCTGATAATGAAAAAGAAGTTTCGTTAAAGCCAGATGTGAGCGAACCATTTACTGCATTGGCTTTTAAGATTGCCACTGACCCATTTGTTGGCCGGTTAGCTTTCTTTAGGGTCTATTCGGGTGCTCTTGATGCCGGATCATATATACTCAATAATCGAACTGGTAAAAAAGAAAGAATTTCAAGACTTTTTCAAATGCATTCTAACAAGCAAAATCCTATTCCAAGGGTTGAAGCAGGGGATATTGCAGCAGGTGTTGGGTTTAAAGATATAAGAACAGGGGATACATTGAGTAGTGAGGGTTTTTCTATACAATTCGAATCTATGGTTTTCCCCGATCCGGTAATCGGTGTCGCGGTTGAACCAAAATCTCAAAAGGACATAGATAAACTTGGACTTGCCCTTGCAAAACTTTCAGAGGAGGATCCGACTTTCCGGGTACGCTTTGACGAAGAAACCAATCAAACGGTGATTAGTGGAATGGGGGAGCTACACCTTGAAATAATACTTGATAGGTTGAAGCGAGAATTTAAAGTAGACTGTAACCAGGGACAACCTCAGGTGAGTTACAAGGAAGCACTTACCAATACTGTGGATCACACAGAAAGATTAAAAAAGCAATCTGGGGGGTCTGGGTTATTTGCTCAAATGAGTTTCGAATTGGGACCTGCAGACGAAGAATTTCTTGAAAGCGAAGATTTCAAGAATGGCAAAGAAAGATTGCAGTTTGTGAATGGCATATTCGGAGGATCGATTCCAAAAGAACTCATCGCTTCTGTAGTGAAAGGATTTAAAGCAATGATGGATAATGGAATCCTGGCTGGTTATGGTATGGATAGTATGAAGGTCCGTGTATATGATGGACAGACGCATGCTGTGGATTCCAAGCCGATAGCTTTCGAACTATGTGCAAAAGAAGGCTTTAAAGCTGCGGCTGCAAAGACTAAACCAGTCTTATTGGAGCCTATTATGAAGCTGGAAGTAATAACACCAGATGAATATGTTGGATCTGTTATTGGTGATTTGAATAGAAGAAGGGGATTACCTAAGGGACAAGAGCAGAAAGGGGGAGCGGTTGCTGTCTCGGCTGACGTGCCTTTGTCAGAGATGTTTGGCTATGTAACCCAGTTGAGAACGATCACTTCTGGACGTGCGTCCAGTACAATGGAATTCTCTCATTATTCACCTGTACCGAAGAATGTTGCAGAAGAAATTATAAGTAAAAGCAGAGGAGAAGTAATTGTATAAAGTAATATTTGGTTAGCTCCAATATTAATTTTACTTTTGCGCCCGCTTTTAAGGCGAAATTAAGATATACAAAAGAGGTAATGAATCAAAAGATTAGGATAAAGCTAAGATCATACGACCACAATCTCGTAGATAA
>JAJCYJ010000731.1 GCA_029262975.1 Saprospiraceae bacterium | reverse complement strand
CGTATCTCCTCCATTTGCCGGATATATTTCCGGACATTCATGTTTCTCCAGAGCAGCGGCTGAAATTTTGACCATGATGACCGGAGATGAATTCTTTCCTGGAGGAATGGGGGCATTCCCGGCCCCAAATCATGATTTTCTTGTTTTTGAAAGTGGTCCCTCCGTCGATTTGGAATTACAATGGGCAACTTACAGGGATGCTTCAGATCAGACTAGTTTGTCTCGTATCTGGGGCGGAATCCACCCACCTCAGGATGATATTCCAGGTCGCTTAATTGGTATAGATATAGGCATTGACGCGTTCAATAAAGCCAACTCGTATTTTGGAAATTTAAACACTGCTACAGTAGATAAGATTATAGTCGAAGATGAATATCTTTTATACCCTAACCCGGTATCTTCTATTGATCGTCTGCAAATTAAAAATAGTAATAAGAAAGGAGGAGAAAATATAAAAGTGATCCTCTATGATAATAAGGCAAGAAAAGTTAGGTCCGAAATAATCCGCCCCTCGATGACATCCTTAGACCTCAAGGGCTTAAGCCCTGGAAACTATATTTTACACATAATCGAGCAGACGCGTATGCAAATATCTACGTTCGTTATTGTGGATTAAAGAGATAAGATTTCTGACATTTTTATAAGATCCTGGTTTAGCTCTTTTTGTGTTGAAATAGCTTCTTCAAATGGTGTCAACTTATTTTTTCCATTTTCAATGCCAAGAGCCACATTAGTGTGACCTTCCAGCAAGGCTTTTACAGCATTATACCCAAGTCGACTTGCCAGCACTCTGTCAAATGCCGATGGAGACCCACCTCTTTGTAGATGTCCTATTATAGTGACCTTGGATAAAATATTATGATTCTTTTCTAGATAGGCAGCAATATCCATGGCATTTCCATTTTTATTACCTTCTGCGACTACAACCATATTGAAAAGTTTCTTGCGTCTAGTTGATCGCTGAAGTTGCTTGACAAAGTACTCTAAATCAGTATCAGTTTCTGGCAGAAAGATGAACCCGGCACCGGTACCTATACCAGTGTGTAATGCTATATAGCCTGCATGTCGTCCCATTACTTCAATAAAAAAGAGACGGTTGTGAGAATCAGCGGTATCTCGAATTTTATCTATAGCCTCAACAGCTGTATTTATCGCCGTATCAAAGCCAATGGTATAATCAGTCCCATAAATGTCGTTGTCAATAGTCCCTGGTATCCCAACAAATGGTATGTCGTAGGTTTCGGTAAATATTTTGGCTCCGGTATAAGTACCATTTCCGCCTATCGCCACACAGGCATCAATCTCATGTGCCATAAGTGTGTCGTATGCCATTTCTCTACCTTCTGGCTTTCTAAATTCTTCGCTTCGGGCTGTTTTCAATCGGGTACCTCCGGCATGAATGATATTGGCAACATCGCTATTATCGAGTCTTTTGATCTTACCTTGAATCATTCCTTCATATCCTTCATAGATACCGTATACATGTAGATCATAATATCCCGCTGTCCTGACAACAGCTCTTACAGCAGCATTCATGCCAGGAGCATCTCCGCCAGATGTAAATACAGCTATTCTTTTAATGCTTTTACTCATATGAATGATATCTTCTCAATCCGTCAATAGGTGATTTCTCAAATGAACTTGCGATAATAGATCTTTTTCTGAACTTATCCTTCAGCTCTTCCGCGAAATGGTACGAAATAGAACCACTTAAATGAATCGGTACTTTATACTTTTTAGAAAGTGGAATAACCATCCGATCAAAGAATGGGTCAAATACTTCATCTAAAACATCACTTCTTTCTTTATTAGTAAGATCAGCCGTAGCCATTGTATAGGAGGCAAGATACCTACGCGGATTATCTTGAAGATATAAGTGTTCGATTAAGTCCTTGGATCTCAGATCGAATCGCTCATATATGCGTTCACTCGAAGCATCTGAAAAGCGGCCTCTGATTAATTTTCTATAGATCACCTGACCGATACGAAATCCACTTCCTTCATCACCCAGGAGATATCCGCTGCTTTTTACCCGATCTGTTATTTCTTTTCCATCATAATAACCTATGTTCGATCCGGTGCCGAGTATGACCACAATACCTGGCTCATGGTGACAAAGACCACGACCAACCGCATACAAATCATCTTGTATTTCTATTTGTACTCCTGGTTTAAAGTCAAGCATAATATTTTTAGCCAACCGAGAATTTATGGTTGCGTTAATACAACCGGAACCATAATAAAATATTTTTTTGACAGCTGCTTTCGCATAAATTTCAGTGAGTTTTCTTACTGCCGTTAAATGATTCGGATCTGAGACAGGATTAATACCTGGAGTGGTATGCCTTTGCACTACTTTATTCTGTAGCGAAATCAAAATACTGTCACTTTTGGTAGATCCAGATTCAACGATTAACTTCAAGGCAAAAGAAGATTTATTAAATTATGAGACATAAAGATACATTCCGAAAGTCCACACTAAACAAAGTGATAGTTACTATTTCTCTAATCTTTAGTTTATGTGCAGGATCTAACGGACAAACGACCAAGACAGACCTTTTGAAAGAGGAGATTAAGAACGCAATTGACGGAAAATTGAAGACAGCCCAGGTAATGGTGGACAAGGTATTCAGTTTCTCAGAATTGGGTTTTCAGGAGAAGGAAACATCGAAGTATCTAACTGACATGTTAGCAGCTGAAGGTTTTGAGATAGAGCATGGTATTTCCGGTATTCCGACAGCATGGATGGCCAAATGGGGTAGTGGTAAACCAGTGATCGCCCTCGGAAGTGATTTGGATTGTATTCCCAAGGCTTCTCAAAGACCTGGTGTAGCCTATCATGATCCTATCGTAGAAGGTGCTCCCGGTCATGGCGAAGGGCATAATTCTGGAAATCCTTTAAATGTGATTGCTGCTATTGAGGTTAAGAAGATCATGGAAAGAGAGGGTATTAGCGGGACTTTGGTATTGTGGCCAGGTGTAGCAGAGGAGTTGGTAGGTACAAAAGCTTACTTTACAAGAGATGGGTATTTTGACGATGTCGATATTTCAATATTTACTCATGTGGCTAATAATCTAGGTGTCTCATATGGACAAGCAAGAGGTACAGGTCTGATATCCGTTGAATATACCTTCGAAGGAGAAGCAGCTCATGCAGCCGGTTCACCTTGGCGGGGTAGAAGTGCTGCCGATGCTACTGAATTAATGAATATAGGCTGGCAATATCAACGTGAGCATCTGGATCCATTACATCGTTCGCACTCTGTGATTACCAATGGTGGAGATCAACCTAACGTAGTTCCATCAAAGGCATCAATTTGGTACTATTTCAGACATGTGACTTATCCCAAAATTATGGAAGTATATGACCGGGCTAATAAAATGGCCGAAGGTGCCGCCCTTATGACTAATACGACTGTGACTAAAAAGGTTTTAGGAAGCGCATGGCCCAGACATTTTAATCAGGTCATAGCGGAGACGATGTACGAAAACATCAAAGTGGTCGGTTTACCCGAGTGGTCAGATGATGATAATACCCTTGCCTTTGCACTTCAGAAAGAGGTCAATTCACCAAGGCAGGAAGGACTCAGTACGGAATTGGATGAAATAGGAAGACCAGTTAAGAATCCTGTTAGTGGAGGCTCGGATGATATTGGTGACATATCCTGGAAACTTCCAACTGTTACCTTGAGATTTCCATCTAACATTCCCGGA
>JAJCYJ010000730.1 GCA_029262975.1 Saprospiraceae bacterium | reverse complement strand
CCGACCTTTGGTGGTCACCAAATTCACAAATGCCTCGCTGCCTGAATCCTGCCCCAGCCATCAACACTGGCTACCGCCATTCCAACCAAAGGTCGGCAGGCTCTTCATCAAAGACTATCGTCATAGGTCTTTTCAAGACTTCATTTCGTTCACCCATCGACCCACATCATGCGACTTTCCACGCCCGCCATTCTAAGAACTTTTCGTTTTCTTTATAAATTTTCTACTCTCCTCCTTACTCCTGAATGTCCCTAAATCATAGCCATCCAACTATGAGCACCATCCAAAGGCCGATAATTATAATGCACATCAACTCTTTTATTGAGTTCACCTTCAATGTTGCCACTAAACTCATATCTAAATTCTGGATCACATCCACAAAAGATGGTCATAGAAAGTAAGGCTATAAGAACTGTCTTGATCCCCCATGTTGATTCTATTCTATCCATTTTATATTCTGATGAGACATAACGTGGGCGCTTACGTACGGCGGCGTAGGGAGCAATGACAAATGGACTTTGTTATAGCACGATCATTCTTCTTTTATCCATTCAGCTATCATATCTGACAAAGTACCATCAAATAATTCTCGAAAACCATGATCCGATCCTGTAATATTGTATTTAAAGTTTTCATGATTTATCTTTTTCAATTCACGATACAACGGGAAAAAGTGAGATTCAATAGGAACCGTAACATCATTAATTCCGATAATGAAATACATTTTCTTATCTATTAATTTTTCAGCTTGTGCTACAAAATTATACTTGTAATTATTGAACATAATGTCAAGAAAATATTCTTCATAATTCGGAGCAATGTCCGTATCCCAAATATATTCTTTTGTGATTTGGAAAAACTCCTGCATGGCTTCATTTTGAGGATTAAAGAATTCCCTTGATAAATAGCTGAAATCAGCTAACCCTAAACAGATAAGTTCCTTGATCCTTTCATCATGAAGAGCTGATACGATTGTAACGTTTGAACCATGGCTGTATCCAGCAACAATTATTCTTGAGGTATCTATTTTGTAATTTGAATTTTCGTTACTTTCAAAGACAAAATCCAATATGTTCTTTAAATCTTTTTGACAGTTTCCCGGGGTATATACTCCTTTTGTATCCCAAAGCCCTCTATAGTTGAACCTTAGAACGTTTAATCCTTTCTCATTCAATCGCATTGCAAATTCGGATTTTCCTTCTTCTTTTCCCCCAGGATTACCGTGACACCAAATTATGGTAAGTTTTAATTCATCACCTTTAGCTTGATATAAGTATGCGTTAAGTTCAATTCCATCACTCGAAATATCCATTTTTTGAATTTGGGCATAGCAGATGGAAACAAGACAAAATACAAATAATGTTATTAATGACTTTTTCATCTTTTTTGGCTTTAAACTTAATGTGTTATAACGTTTGCGATAAAAATATGGATTTCTGTGGAACAAGTAAATGTGTTTGTTATCGACTTAGTGGTGGCAGTATTCTTTTTTAGTAATTTCAGATAATATTCTGCTGATGTCATGTTGTTCATTTACAATGCTGTCAAAATCATATTCCATTTCCTTTATCAAATAACCTATGTATAAATTATAGCGATTATAAAGTCCATTTTCAGGATTCATTTTTGGGGAGTTGTTCTTAAAATTCGACTTAAGCAAATCAATATCGTTAGTTTTAGATTTGGAAATGTACGCTGCATATCCCTCTATAATTTCACTCGGAACTTTGAGGATTAATACTCATTATACTTTCTCTCCAAAGTATGCATCGCCTCATGTGCAATGAAATATGAAAGTGATCTATCGTCTAAAGGGTAATTCCGGTTTTCAGGTGGAACTATTTAGTTACTTTTTATTCTATTTTCTCCTTCAAGCAGGACGGTTTAAAGCCAAATTGGAAATTATTCTGAAAGGTTAAGTTGCCATGAAATACCAAATCTATCTTCACACCATCCAAATTTTTTACCAAAACCGTAATCCCCTGATTGGTAGTTATCCAGAGGGATCATTACCTGGCCCCCATTTGAAGAAAGTTCTTTGAATAAAGTTTGTATCTCATTTTCAGAGTTACATGCAACGAACAGTGAAACCCCTGGTGAAAATGACCAAGCGTGATTAAAATTACTCTCAGAAACCATGTACTCAGTACCATTTAATATAAATACTCCATATTTAATAAGTTCTGGTGTTCCTCCAGCCTCTCCTTCTGAGTATTTTATTAAACTTTTAATTTCGGAATTTGGGAAGATAGAAATGTAGAAATTTATCGCTTCTTGAGCCTTTCCACATTGATTACCCACAAATGTTAGAAATGTTGTTGTTTTCATTTTTTATGAAATTTGTGTTTAAACCCAAAACTGTCAATTGGATAATTAATTTGCCTCTCGAAAGTTGCTATAAATAATTAATGGCAGAATTGACAAATGTCAGGCTGTTTTTCTCAAAATGTTATTCTCGTGTTTTCTAGTATTACTCCCAACGTGTTCGTGTATGACTCGTGCCGTTCTTCAACATAGTGAGTTATACGAGGTTATATAATTTAAAGATAAATAAATTTATGTGTCTTCAAAGTCACGTATTACACACGGTGTGGGTTGTAGTGTTTTTCCAGTTCACTTTAGATTTCAATTATTAATTACCATACAAAGTAGTAATAGTTTTACTTATACTGGCAGGCCATACGGAAAGGTGTGATTCACCATCAAATATTTGCCAATTTAAATCTATATTTTTATAATCAGCAGCTTCGAGAGATGATTTAAACGTTTCCATTGGAGGAACCATTGATGGTCCTTCATTTTCACCAACACAAATAAATACTCTAGTTGCTGGAATATCGAAAGATTCATTTGCAGTGAATTGAGCAACTGTTTTGTCTAATAATTCCTCGTTATCCCACCAAAGTGAAGGACTGCTTATTCCAAATCGTGTAAAATAACCGTCAGAATTTGTAAAACAATAGGCTGTAAACAATCCTCCAAGTGAGTGTCCTGTTATTCCTCTATCAGTATTGGTTTTGTAATGTTTATCGACAAATGGAATTATTTCGGTTTTAATACAATTTAGAAACTCATCTGCTCCTCCAGATTTTAATGTTCCTTCTGGAAAACCAAATTGATTTTCCATATTCCTATCAGAAGTAGTATCAATAGAGGTTGTATAGTCATAGGTTCTGTTAATCAACCAACTTGGAATGTTCAATCCCGACCCAATTCCTACAATTATTACATCTTCTATTTCGTCACTAAATAAATCCAATATATCTTTTGTTCCTATGATTGAAGAAAAGGCAAATCTGCCATCCAAAACATATAAAACAGGATACGAAATAGTGTCTTTTGTCGAATATTTTTTAGGGAAAGAAATGTACAATTGATAATCTTTTCCCATTATATTGGAAGTAATTGTATGGTCTGGTTCTGTTATTCTTTCTTTTGGCTCTAATTTTTGACCAAATGAGCTATTACTGACTATCAGCAATAGTATTGTCGTTAATACTATATTTATCGGAGTTGAAATGTTCATTTAGGAATGTTTAATTGATTACTATTTATAAGGTTGCGAGTTTTTTATATTATAGCAAACGTTTAGCAAAACTGACGGCCATCTTGAATGGGTGGCTTGCAGGGTCATGCATCGTTCTCTCACGTTTTCTATTCAACGTAAGTTCTTCGTATTATTGACTTGACTTCTATTATTTCTTTCTTACTTATTTGGTTCCCGGTTCGTACAATTCTGATCTTATCTATAGTACGAATTTGGTCCAACGCAATGCGACTAACTCTATTTTCGATCAATACTTTTACACGAGTTGGGTAATTCTTCTTGGTGGAAGTCAGAGGAGCAATTACCACTGTGCCGAGATGCCGATTCATCTCATCTGGTGAAATCACTATGCATGGCCTGGTCTTCTTTATTTCGCTCCCTATGGTTGGATCCAGGTTCACGGTGACAATTTGATATTGGTTCACTTCCATTATTCAAAGTGTTCATCGTCAAAAACATCATCGATCAACAAGCTGTCATCTCCCAGCTTATGCATCTTCTTAAACTCCTTTTCCCACCCCTCTCGTGGATTCGCTACGGCTT
>JAJCYJ010000729.1 GCA_029262975.1 Saprospiraceae bacterium | reverse complement strand
ATACTTAACGGCTGCTAAAGAAAGTATGCTTCTTCGAGATGTTGATCAGACTATATCGTTCCTGGAAAAAGTAAATGAAAATTTGCCCGAAAATATGAGTCATGATTTACAAGGAGAATATTATTATTACGGGTCCATGTATAATGAGGCAATTGAATCTTTTAAGAAAGCCCTCAAGGATGATCCGCTCAATGTAAATTTGATGGGGTGGTTGGCAGTGTGTTATTATAAATCGGGCGATGTAGCTAATGGAAAACGTATAGAAGAAAAGATATTAAAAGACAAATCTGAATTTCAATTTGGAGGAAACCATTACGCATTATCAAGGGTCGAATTAGCAAAGGGAAATAATGATGAAGCATTTTTAATGTTGCGCAAAGCTGTTGCAGAAGGGATAAGATTTCGTGGCAATACTTTTAATAATGATCCATATTTTGCTACATTACATGAGGAGAAACGATTTTCCGATTTATTGACCTACTGGCATTAACCATAAATTATTGAAATGCATTTCCTGGATTCCTTCATAAAGTTGGTTGATATTATCATTTGGCCAATGACAATCCTCATTATCTTAGGATGGTTCAGAACTGAATTAAAATCTTTCTTTGGAAATTTAAAAAAAATAGAAGCTTCAGCTGATGGATTTGTTCTTGAGTCCTTTGAAAAGCAGTTAGCTAAAACACGTGCCTTATTTACTGATGTGGGCACAGCAAAATCTGCACAACCTATTGGTGGCAGTGAATCTGTATTTTCACGAGACTTAACAATGAGTCCTTTAGAACAACTACAAAAATGGGATAGTCAGCTGAGAAGTCAAATATTAAGTAAATCTCGAACAGACGGCCATACTGCGGAAGAAGCTTTAGTACTTTTAAAGACTCAAGGTGTAATTACTTTTTCTGATTTTGAACGACTCGAACAATTGCTTGGATTGGGTAAACGTACACCGACTAAGGTTTCGCAAGCACTTTTATCTGAATTAGAGACTTTTTACAATATTGCTTCAATTGAATAAATTTAAAAATACTTCGAACATATGGCAACTGAAATATTTGAAAATGGTCATGCACTGGTTATAGGTGTGGGAGATGATCTTCCTGTTACAGTTAATGATGCTACAGCGATCAACAATGTTTTAGCTGATCCGGCTATGTCAGGGTATGATCCCAAAAACATAACATTACTCGTTAATGAAGCCGCGGATCGAAACGGTATTCTAAAGGGATTTGATGATTTAATCGCAAAGACAGATGAGGAATCTACAGTCTTTATCTTTTATTCGGGACATGGTGGATACTATAAACCCTGGGATCAGTATTATCTTGTGCCAAATGGATTTAAACCTGATGATCATGAATCGACATGGCTGTCAGCACAAGAGTTTCAGGAAAAATTAAATGGACTTCAATCTAAAAAGACCATATTATTTTTGGATTGCTGTCATGCCCAGGGGATGACTAAATCCAAAAGAGCTCCAGTCATCAGCGAAGAAGCAGCAGAAGAGGAAAATGATCCTAAGACATCATTAGAAAAGGCTGACGAACTGGCTGGAAAATTTGACGATGTATCAGGCTTATCCTATGTGTCTTCTTGCCGATCCAATCAAAAATCATATATACTAGGTGGAGACAATAATAGCCTTTTTACAAAATGCCTGGTAGAAGTCTTACAAGGGAAGCACAAGACTACATTTGATGATCCTTATGTAAGAATGACCGAGGCGTTACAATATTTATGGCGAGAAGTACCCAAGCGTTGTAAAGAACCTCAAATGCCTACGGTAAAAATTGAAATGGACGCAGATTTGATACTCAGCCTGGCACCTCAGACATTAAGAAAGAGTCCTACACCTATAAAAGTTGAGACAGACGACTTTCTGATTGAAATGTCTAAAGAAGAACTCGGACAATTGAAGGAATTGTTTAAAACGCAATCTGATCTTGTAAATCAACTACGCAAAGAAAAAATGAAATTTATTGACGGGACTTCTATTTTCAAGACAGAACTTCAGATTTTGGATGCTCAGATGGAACGGCAGGAATTAATGAAGAAAATCAAGAACCTTATGGCCCAGGTTGGTGGCGGATAAATTATTGTAATCGAAAATTTATGGACTTCTTTTATGAAGATATTCTGGATGCGCTGGAAGAGCAAAACATTGCTTTATTCTTAGGGCCAGGTATTTTAAAAGAGTCCTCAGGTATTTCCCTTCAGGAGCGTATGCTGGCATCTCTGGATATTGATAATCCGGACAATCCTATGATTAAAGCCTATTATAAGAAAGATGGCTTTTTTCTTTTCCAGGCTGAAAACCAAAGAAAAAGAGTCGTAAGAAGAATAAAAGGATTCTACGAAGGTGAATTCAGTGGAGTTGATGGGTTGCTGGATAAAATTATCAAAATACCTTTCCCGGTGATCATTAGTATGATACCGGATACTCTTATTACCAGGGCGTTTACCAAAGCTGAAATTCCATTCGAACACGACTTTTATTATATGGGTCAGCCGTTTAAGCCATTTGTCCGGCCAACTAAAGAAAAGCCGCTCGTATATAGTTTATTGGGATCCATGGAAGAACCTGAAAGTATGGTCATGACCCATAAAGACTTATTCAAATATTTGGAGTCTATCTTTCAGGGAAAGAGTATGTCCGGTGATCTGCGTAAACTAATCCAGGATACCGATGGTTTTGTTTTTCTCGGATTACCATTTGATAAATGGTATATGCAATTGTTATTAAGGGTTTTATATCATATTTCATCGCGTCTGGAAAAAATCGAACAATATGCATGTGTAGATGCCGACGCAATAACCACGGATTTGTATAAAGACGAATTCAAAATTCAGTTTGTAGAAGATGATTCCGATCAATTCATTGGAGCGCTTTTTAAGAAATGCGATGAAAAAGAAATGCTCCGCATTGCCCCCGATAAAAGTGTCCAGGATGGATTCGCTCAAAACCTGGATAAAGCAAGGGATTATCTTGCAAAGAATAAAATTGAAAAAGCCTTTGACTTAATAACTGAAGTGCTTGAGGCCCATCTCCCTAAAGCACAGAATTTTCTGAATGAAATTATAAAATATCAACAAAGCTATAGTGAACTGCATAAGAAGGAGGTAACAGAAATGGCTACAGATTCTGATAAGGCTAATTTGAATCAGACGATTTTCAATTGTATTGCCATTATTCCTCAAATTTCAGAAGAACTCGGATTATGACCGGAGAGAGAGGAAAAATCAGAAGATATCCTGGTGGACGACCATTCACCAAAGAAATGTCGAGACTCTTTCATGGCAGAAAAGAAGATCTGCAGAAATTGCATCAACTCGTAAGTCTTGAACCCCTCGTTGTCTTATATGGCAGATCAGGTTTAGGAAAAAGTTCTTTGATCAATGCAGGTCTTATGCCCAAATTGGAATTAAATGCCAAAAATAAATGCATTCAATTTCGATTCAATGCCTGGACGGAGAAAAGCCAGAAATCACCATTAGGAGCTACGATTGAAAAATTATCTTCTGAGGTAGTTGATACCTCGATCACCGATAAATTATTGCCCAGGGACCAATCCCTATGGCGACTGATAAAAGGAAGTCAGGTAGCAGATCCTGACAATAGATTAATTCTAATCTTTGATCAGTTTGAAGAGTTATTCAGTTATCCCGAAAAGGAGATAAATGCTTTCAAAATAGCAATAGCTGAAGTATTACGCGATCAATTACCCAGACGGTATGAACAGATGTTGAATATCAGCATCAGTCGAGAGCAAGGTCTTTTTTCTATTGAGGAAGAAAACAAGCTCTACCGCACTTTGAATATTCGCATTCTCTTTATTATCCGTTCAGATAAGATGCATCTGCTTGACAAGATGTCAGACTATCTTCCAACCATATTGAAGAATAATCACGAATTATTAGCACTTCGCATCGGAGGTGCCACCGATGCCATTGTACTACCCGCTTCACTGGAAGGAGATGAATTTGCTTCCCACCAATTTACTTATTCTGAGAATGCCCTCAGCAAGATTCTTTTATTTCTTAAAGATGATCAGTCGGGTCTTATAGAAGCACTCCAACTACAAATAGTCTGTACTAGTTTCGAAAACAATATCATCCAACATAAATGGCCAGAACTGAATGAATCTAATACCGGAGATCTTGAGGCCATTGTTCGTAATTATTATCAAAATAAAATCAACTCATTAAAGACAAGTGACGATCAGAAACATGCGGCTAAATTATTAGAAGATGGATTAGTAGATGCGACACGTCAGCAGCGTCTTACCTTACATGAGAGTCAGATATTCGATTTCTTTGATGTCGAACAGGATCTTCTTGACCAGCTCATTGATATTCACTTATTGCGAAGAGAGTTAGACCAGGGGGGAGGATATAATTATGAGTTGAGCCATGACACTTTAGTGGCACCAGCTTTAGCGGCTAAAGAAGTACGTGTGAAAGTAGAGGCCGAAGAAGCCTTAATTAAACAAAGAGACGAATTAAGATTAGAACGCAAGAAGCGACGGATAGCCGTCTTTTGGTTCAGGGCAGGTTTGGTGTTAGCTGCTCTTTCGATTTCTTTGGCAGCTGCGGTGTATATCAACGACTTGGAAATAAAGCGGCAGGTAAAAAGGAATCTCATCCTGTTGTCCCAGGTAGAATCTGAAAACCTGCTGAATAATGGAAAAAGAATCGAAGCCCTTCAAAAGGCCAGTGAAGCTTTTAATCTTGATTCGACTGATGATGTTACGATAAGGTTATTGAGAAAACTGTCTCATACACCGATTCCAATAAATGTTGGTTTAGGAAAGAAAGTTATCCACCCTCCCGGAGCCAAACTAATCGTGACAACCAAACAAATATTTGTTCCAGCAACGAAAGAGGTTATTCCAATTAATGCAGATTATTTATATTTCTCAGAAGATGGAAGCTACCTGCTGCAAATGACCTTGGATAGTATGCGGGTTATCGAAGACCGACAGGATGGTGTAAGTATTCGCAAGTATGACGGGGCGAAATATATATTAAGAGATGGTACGACCGGGCGGGTGATTACTGATTTTCCCTCGGTAACTTTTCAAGCATTGAATTCGCTTTCTCCGTCAAACGGATCCGCTGAAAAGGTAAATCAGAAAATAGATGTAAGCGATAAATGTTATTGGGCAATGGATGCGACTAAATCCTATTTTTTAATTCTCGAGAATGTGCACTCCTATATAAGTAATGCACTTGAATTTGAGTTAAAAAGTTCAAGTGGAGAATTGATTGCAAGATTTTCGGATTTTATGCAATATGCTGCGTCTGGTAATCCTGAGGCATTTGAATTAGGTGGCATTACAACTTTGCAAAATAATAAGAAAGAAAATATTTTAGTTTTCTCCAATGATGACCGAATCGATGCAAAAAAAATAGTATTGTATGATTACAGTGGCTGTATGCATGAGTATTCTATTAGATTGAATGATTGGGGAAGAAACCCAATCGAAGAATTTTATTTACACGGGACACGTTATGCAGAAATTTGGCATGGTAGGCTCCCCGATATTAATAATTTGTGTCCGTCTTTTACACCAATTGATGATTCCGGTAATGATCCAATAGAATTTGACGACGCATTCAAAGGTTTTCAATTATTTGAAACTTTGAACCTTATTCAAATATGGATCCGGGGGGGAGTTGTCTCTTTGTGGGATTTGGATGAATTAAAAATTTCGGATTATTTACCAGGCAATTTCCACGGTTTTAATATTGGGAATGGGACAAATTATGTGTTGACCAAAAAAGGAAATGAAATATATGTATGGAATTTGAATGGAAAATTGATTGATGTTCATGTCGGAAAAGGCTTGTACATAGACACACCTGATCGATATGTAAAATTAGATGTAAAGAACAAGTTCAGTTTTGTGGACCAGGGAGTATCTCAAAATATTGACACAAAAAGTGACCTCTCATTTGGAGGTTTCCATGAAGAGGGGCTTATATTTGTTCATACCCATCAAAGAATGAATTCGGACGACACTATATTTACGTCTTATTTACGATATTGGAATGGGACCATGGAAATAATTGAGGAGCGTCAACAGAACTTCTTGGGAAAATGGATTAATATAACCGATAGAATTCCAGCCATATCAATCCCTAATGGCATAGAATTTTATCATATAAATGATAAGGAAATTATAATATTAAAACCAGGATATAATGATGAAAATCCATATGATAAAATCTCATTCAGTGAATACCTACACGAAATCTTTATAAAAGACAATATCCTGGTTGTGATCACTGAATCCCGAAAAGTAAAAATCTTCCATTTGGATTATAATTTTGATGCCAAAGATTATCTAGCAAGTAAAACTGTTCGAGTAGTCGAAGAATAGGCCTTTAGTACGTTTTAACTACATCAAAATTATTTGATTTACATCTATGTTTTTTAAAATAAAAAGAATGACTATTGACTAAAATTCTTGATTTTATCTTTTGCTTCTTCTAAATCTTTTTCTGCCTGTTCTATTTGTTTCTGAAGTGCAAAAAGACCCTTTCCAGGAACTGTCATAGTTTCTTCTTTTCGCAGATATTCCAAGAGTTCAAGTGTTGACTTCGCCCGGTCTTTTAATTCGTCAAGAGATGCTATATTTTCAATAGGTGGCAAATCTTTAGCCGCTTCAGCTTCCGCTTCTGTCTCGGTCTCTTTAGTCAATATATCATCATCATCAAGTTCGTCCAGCGTAAAAAGAAGGGCGTTATTTATTTTATTCTGCGAGATTCTTGCTGTCTCTCCAGTAATCATTTCTCCCATTACGTCTTTCTTTAGACGTTGTTGCCTTGCAGAAATACTTATGACATCATTCAGATAGTCTTGTTCGTCAATAGCTTCTAGTTGAGCCATCAACTGCGTGATCACTTTTGCCGTTTTTCCTTCGGCTATCATACTTTTCCAGTCGCTTATCATCAGATTTTTGAATATTTAAAAGACAATATAGATGTTTTTGCAGGAATATCTGAAGTCCTCTGAGGAGTGTATCCAAATTTATAATGTTGCATGGCTTATTCTAATAGACTGGGTGGATTGTCCGACAGCATATTAATATTTACTGGTAAATTCGCATCGTTAATTTCGTCATTAATATGCAGTTTTCACACCAAAATGCACGAGTAATGTATGGTCAATAAGCTAAAGGTTGCAGTAATAGGAGGTGGTGCAGCGGGTTTTTACGCTGCTATCTGTGTAAAAGAAAACTTTCCTACAGCCACAGTGACCTTATTCGAGAAGACCAGTAAAGTTCTTGCCAAAGTGGCTATTTCAGGTGGCGGCAGATGTAATGTAACCAATGGGCATACTTCTATTAAGACATTATCAGAAGGCTATCCCAGGGGATCACGATTGATGAAAAAGGCATTACAGGTATTTAGTACCAGGGATATCATGAAATGGTTTGAAGATCGTGGTGTGCCCTTAAAAACAGAAAGCGACAACCGTGTATTTCCTATATCAGATAATTCACAAAGTATAACGGACTGCCTTGTTGATGAGACTCGTAAGCTTAATATTGAAGTAATTAAAAGCTCTGCCGTTCGAGCAATCCAACCAGCAGACCATTCAATTGACCTGGAATTTGATAGTCGATCAATCACTTTTGATAAAGTAATAGTTGCCTCCGGGGGATCTCCGAAAGAGACAGGGCTCTCCTGGTTAGCAGTGCTGGGACATGATATAGTATACCCGGTTCCCTCATTATTTACTTTTAACATGCCCGGTGAAAAGATCACAAGTCTTATGGGTGTGGTAGCACCAATGACAAAAGTGAGTATCCAGGGCACTAAATTGAAAGCAACTGGTCCTCTGCTCATTACCCATTGGGGTATGAGTGGGCCGGCCATCCTGAAGTTGTCGGCTTTTGGCGCTCGATTGTTATTTGATGCTCATTATAAATTTATAGTTCAGGTCAACTGGGTAGATGTCCAAAATAATGAAGCTGTCAGGGAAGTTTTAGTAGCACTCTCATCAGCAAATCCCAAAAAAATATTATCGAATACGAGACCCTTTAATTTGCCTGTAAGATTATGGACGTTTCTAATTAGAAAATCTGAAATAGACCCGGGTATGCAATGGATCAATGTTGGTAAAAAACACTTAAATAAACTGGTGTCAACTTTAACTAACGATATTTATAATGTCAATGGAAAGACAACATTTAAAGAAGAGTTTGTAACCTGTGGAGGTATCAGTCTTGGTAGTATCCACGAGGATACAATGCAAAGCCGATCTTGCCGTGGGCTGTATTTCGCTGGTGAGGTTTTGGATATTGATGGCATAACTGGCGGCTATAATTTTCAGGCGGCCTGGACAACAGCTTACCTGGCAGGTCAGTTGAGATGATCGTTTTTTAAGAGGGTTCAAACATCCCTTATTTTTCTTCTTGATTCTTAGTGATCTCTTTGCTCAACCGCGAACTTTGCCAGAATCCAAGGGCCGTATCCTCTGAGAACTCGCGAATGATACGGGTAGATTATGTAGGCCCAAAGGAATATAATTCGACTCTGAGGTACAAATTTAAGGTACCTTTGATTAATAGTATCTTTTTGGTAATTATAATTAGCAGTATTAATGATAATAGAATTCCATGATTATAATCAATATTGCTGATCATGTAGATGGATCATGTAGATGGATCATGATACGTGATAAATAGTGATTTGAAAAGAACGAAATATATTACGATATAAGATTAAGTAAGATATTTTTACGCAGATATGATAATGGAAAACTGTTCCAATATGAGCACAATGGGTTAAAACCCATTGGATGGAAGAAGAAGGATTACAACAAAAGGCGAACACATAAATTTAACATAGTAAAACTTAATTTTTAAAAATTTACAATCGATTATGACTGGTTGATCAATTAGAATAAAAGTGAAATATAATTTGTATTGAAAAAGAAAAGAATTCATTCAGAAATAAAGACGCAACTGCATCCAAGAAATCAACTTCGATTTCGATATGATTTCAAGGCACTATGTGAGCGTTATCCTGAATTAACACAGTTTGTCAGGGCTAATAAATATGGTGATACTTCAATTGACTATTTTAATCCGGAAGCGGTAAAAGCATTGAATTCAGCGATATTGCAAAAAGTATACAATATTAAAAACTGGGACATTCCAGATGGATATCTTTGCCCCCCAATTCCAGGGAGAGCCGACTATATTCATTATATCGCAGATTTATTAGCTACCGGAAATAAAAATAAAATACCCAAGGGGTCCAACATAAGATGTCTTGATATCGGCGTTGGAGCCAGTTGCATTTATCCGATTATAGGTGCCAAAGAATATGTCTGGAATTTAGTAGGTACCGATATTGATCCTATAGCACTTAAAAGTGCAAAAAAAATAATTGATGCGAATCCATTTCTTGTAGATAAAATTGAACTGAGAACTCAAGCTGAACCAGGTAAAA
>JAJCYJ010000728.1 GCA_029262975.1 Saprospiraceae bacterium | reverse complement strand
ACCGTAGGATCGGCTTCGATTCTCGAGATAGTCTGTTTCCACTAAATAAAACGAATCCAGGCTGACACAATTAAAATCTCTTTCATTATGAATGGGAATAAACTCCTTGTCATATGCGGCAAACCATACATCCGGCATGCCTACTATAGGCAAATCATCGCGTGTAGAGGTTCTTATTACTTCGACGAAATCATCAAATTTGAATTCTCTATGCTGAATGTACATTATAGAAAAATAGAATACCCCAATTCCCAATAGGATGTTCAATATAACCTTTGGTTTCATGAGATAATGAAAAGTCTCTAAATAATACATAAGAATAACAGGTGACAAAAAGAGAAAATAATTTCTGTTTTCTCTTCTTGTAATTAAAGTAGAAATCAGTAAAACGAAAAGTAGGATTTGCAAAAATCTATTTTGCCTATAAATTTTCTTTTTTATGTAGAACACGGTAGTTATTACAAGGAGAATTAACTCAGGTATATGGCCATACCAATCAAAGTCTGTGAAATAAGAAAGAATATAATTATTGACTGGTGACACCATATCTGCCTTGCTTCTCACAAGTCCAATAAAAGCATCAATTGAAAATGTGTTAATGTGAAGTAAACCATATAGAATTATTCCCAATATAAAACCTGACGAAGTGAATTTGAAAGTTTTAATTAATAGGTTTTTCTCAAAACCAGCACGCTCCCACTCGTAAATAAAATATCCTAAAAAATAGAAACCCGTAATCACACCAATCATATGGCTCTCAATGGAGAGGGCTAAGAAGATCCCAGCAATAAATCTAAATTTTTTTATAAAGAATAATATACCAATTGACATCAATAAGAAAGTAAAACCATCAGGTCGTCCAGTGTGGGCAGCAAAAAATACAGGTGGAAATATGGGAAGCAGGATTGAAAGATAATTTCTAGTTATCTTACTTAATGGAAGACTCTTAGTTATAAAATGCCAGACTATACTGGATATAAAAATTAAAATTGAACTTAATAGATAAACGTTAGATTTGGTCCATCCCATTAGATATAAAAAAGCACCGCTTATATAAGCGTATATTATACCAAATAACTGATTCTGAGTAACAGCTGTATCATCTAAAAATATTTCATCTTTATGTATGTCATTTACGAAGATATTATATACTACCGAGGTGGTCCAGCTATCGTCTTCATAGTACACATTTAAGTTTTGTTGTAGGATAAAGTAGGATACCAGTAATAGTATTAGAATTAAAATATAATGGTGTTGATAAAAAGTTAGTTGGAATTGCTTCGATACGGCCATCGGACAACTTTGTGATTAGTAAATAATTATAAATTTTGTTAAAAACGAAAATAAATGCAGGATTGAAATAGTCACACCTGAATTATAGGTTTGATAAATCTCCTGTTTTATAAAAGGAGTAGGTTAGGTGACATTAGAGATCCCAACCTCCTCTTGACCCATGAAACTTCGCTAACTTTTATGACGGAAAGGTTTCCTTTTATACATTAACCATACGACTACGGAATAAAAGAAAGAAATTTGATATCCATAATTCTCATAACATTACCTTTGACTTTAACGTCGATCGATGTTGAAGCCTTTTGAAATAAATATTAATGTAGATATAGTGTATATATTCCTGAATACTTTATGGCTTTGAGTAGGCTAAGTAGCATTGTATTAATTGATTAATGATTATAGTTTCTTTTATAATAGAACAAGTAAATAATTTAAAATAGCTCAATTATAAGTGATGTCCTTTTAGGGGTTTTTAAAAAAAGAGTGGTCGGAAAATTTGAATATTCCCGACCATCTCTTGACCCATGATACTCCACTAGATCATCTTATAAAAAAACTACCCACTAACTTGTTTAATCACCTTTTCGTAAGAAATTTCCATTTAAGTCAAATATTAACTCCTCACCATTATCTAACTTTATATGATACTCTTGACCTTCCTTTTCAGCATCTTTAATATTTACAGAAGGATAGTTTGCCTGTATATATGCAGTAATATTACTAGGAAGACTACCTATTGACACTGAATTCTCCGTATCTGTAGTAGATCCTGAAGAATCGTTATCAACATCGTTATCAACATCGTTATCCGAATCCTTGGCGTCAGTATCACTATCAGAATCTGTCGTATCACTATCACTGTCATCATTTGATCCTGATGAATCATTCTCATTATCGGCGGCATCACTGGATTCCGTTGAATCAGAGTCTTTTTCAGAAACTTCCACTTTCTCACAAAGGAAAGTCCCATCAGCATTAAAGATGACTTCCAAAGAGTCCATTTCAATTATAATTAAAGAAACGTCAAATTCAGTCTCGGCAGTTATTTCGTCGATTGTGTTGTCAGGATAGCGCGCCTTTATATAATCGAGAAATATCTTATCTAAGCCATTTACATCTAGTATGGCCTCGTTTTCTACTTCTTGCGAAGCAATTAAAGTACCATCAATATCGAATAACAGTTCAACCCCTGTAGCCAATTCTACTTCGTATAGAACTGGCGTATTCGTGAGCCCAATTTCTGAGAGTGATTCTATCTTCAGAATTGAAATAGAGGGATAATTACTTGACAAATAATCCGAAATAACCTGAGGCAAGAGAGTTGAGTTTATCTCTACTTCAGTCAAGCATGGAGAATACGACCCATTATGGCTTTTGATAGTTCTGCTATTCGCAAATATCTGATTTGCACCAATTGTCGGATCTTCAGTACACGATAGCATTAGTGTAACTAAGCTAAAATACAACAAATTCTTGATCATAACTTTTAATTTGTCTCTAATACGAAAACGAAAATATAGAAGGTTGCCTTTCTCTAATATTTATCAAAACAATATTTCACTCTGAAATAAATAGGTTATCCAGAATAATGAATATAATGTCTTATCCAAGTTTTGAATTATAATTGAAAAGAAATACAATTTCAGCTATTAAAATCAGGAAAATATAGAAACGAGAGAGTTAAAATCGAAATGTAACTCCTCCTGAAATACTCAACATATTGGGTAGCGGGTTGTCGGGGGATTCTTTTAAATTATTATAGGTAAGTTCGGCAAATACACTTCCTGGGCCAATAGCATAATTAATACCAGATCGAATAGTCAAAGCTCCAAGCCTGATCTTCTTATCTTGATTACTTAAAACTATTTTAATATCATCTTCTACAGAGTCATCCTCCATTCCTTCGAAGTCATATTCCAACTCTTTTTTTACGGTCTTCTGCAGACCATATGAGGCACCGGTATATATTTCTACGTTGCCTTTTTTCCAAATACTTGCGTCAAAACCAAGAGAAAATTGCAATTTCTTCGCTTCTACTGAAGCTCTGGCAAATACGACTTCTTCTGTCGGGTTTTCTAATAAGGCTATACCATATTGCGGCCCCATAGAATTGCTTAAATAATAGTGAGAAATCAACTGAAAATCTGCTCTGTATCTTACAACTCCCTTAGGATGTAACACTAAACCAAATCCAATCATTCTGCTGTTATCTTCTATAAATTTTTCGCTTCGCAACAAATCTTGCCCCTTCAGAAGATGTATAGAAACACCAAACGATTTTTTTAGTGATGAAGGAGTTATATTATACTCTTGTAAGAGAGGGACAACATGAGTTTGTTTAAGGTTACTTGTACTGACGCTCAGATTGTCAGAATTATTTGTAATCGGCTCAATATAGGCAAGGTGCTCAGCAATACTCGGCGATTCCAATTGTGCCACTTGATCATAATCAGTCTTTGATAATATTTCCGCAAATGAATTTCTTTCGCCTTTTTTCAAGATATAATTATTACTTTGAGCAATATTAGAATTGTTCAAATTATTAATCTTTTTTGAACCACCTAAAACCTTCTTCTTGGGAGAGCTATACAAATCAATCGAGGTGGCGGTTTTTTCCTTTGTCCCTCTTATGATATCCGAACTCAGATTTTCTAAAGTCTCAATTTTATTATTTTGCCCATCTGTCAATACAGCTGAATTATGACTGATATTTTTATCTTTTGTTTCAGAAGTATGGTTAAGTTGAGTCTCAACAATACTCCTATTTTCAATAGATGAGTAATTGAAAATAATGCTGAACAAGAGCAACATAACCGAAGCCGCCAGCAGCACTATAGGCATTATTCTTTTCTTTCTATTCTTAGAATTCCTGAATTTGTTGAATTTATCCCAGTCAGAATTCTGAACTTCTGTCTGTAATTCTTGTTTATATTTATTTCTAAGTGTGTCGTAAAATTTATCCATCCGCATTCTTTTTAAAGTCCAAAAACTTTTTGTCAGAATTTATTTTTTCCCTAATTACTGCCTTTGCCTTACTAAGGTTTGACTTAGAAGTGCCAACACTAATCCCAAGCCTTTGAGATATCTCTTGATGACTATACTCTTCAAATACAAAAAGGTTGAACACAACTCTATACTGAGGACTCAATGCTCGAATCAAAGGTAATACAGAATCCATATTTTCAATATCATTTAAAAGATCATTTTCTTCAGGCAGGTAATTTACAAAATCATCCGTCAGCGTCTCTATTGGCATCTGAACTTTGGTGACCTGTCGCTTTCTATGGTAGTCTATGGCCGTGTTCGTCACTATCTGAGCTATCCAAGGTTTTAACTTTTTGCTTTTATCAAATTGATCAAGCTTTCGAAAAATCTTCATAAAGCTATCATTTACAACCTCTTCCGCATCTTCTCTATTGGAACAATACCGCATTGCAATATGCATACATAAAGCAAAATATCTTTCAAAAAGAAGTTTCTCATCTTGCTCATATTTATTAATGCAGCCATTAATGACCTTAGTTTCTAAAAAAAGTCTCTCGTGTAGTGTGATAGTTTGCACTTTTTATGTGTTGAATTCATCAGAATCACGAATGGGCACTTATAAATGGTCCTAACTAAACTCTATATCTTTAATACGAAAAAAGGAATAGAGAGGGTTGCCACAATCGAAATTTCCTTAAATAACAACAAATATGAAGCTCAATTCTGGAATGAATCTGAAGGAAAATGTCTTACAATTAGGTCAATAGAGCGGATTTTCCAACTAATTCAATTTTCAAAATACTGGTGATCAAATTTCACTTTTAGTGGGGATAATTATTGTTTTTGATCTATTTCTGAAACATGTTTAAGGTTAACAGTTAATTGAGCGATTCTTTTTATATCTGCATGATCATTAGATATGACGAAGGTAGAAAACCAACCATAATGGTCAGAAATGGAATTTGATCCAGTAAATATTGTTGATGATTTGGTACAATCAACCTGGATATCAGATGGTGCAGAATAAAGGCAATAATCCAACTTCTGCTGACCATCATTTGAATGAAAATATGGATTTAAGCGATGAATTGTGAATTTATCGTCACTTAATGCCTCAAGAGGATCTGCCAAATTCAATGAATCCAATATATATTTATATTCCATGTTTATATTAATTGCGCCTGTACTTAGGGTTTTTGGAGTTTGAAGATTGAGATCACCCATCAGAAAAATGGGATTCGCCTGCACTTCCGGTAGAAGTGCAATGATGCTGCGTAAATAAGACAACTGCCTCAGACGAAATGATTGATCTTTTAATCCATTCCCAGAATATAGGTGTGTATTGATGACACTAATTATGCCAGAAGGCGATTGTATCTGAGTCAGAAGAAACCCTTTTCTCCCAAAGCGTTCAGGTAATTTCATATTAGAATATTTTGGGAAAGGGTAGAAAACTTCACTAATTATAGGAAACTTAGATAAAGTTATTAATCCTCCATAGCAATCTCTCTTAAATGGACCTATGAGTGTCTTATTACAGAGATAATTACTCCCAGTAAAATATTTATTTTCCATTATTGGAAGTAGTTTCTTTCTAAGCTTTCTCGAGAAGGCTTCTTGAATACAAATGACATCAGCATCGGACCCCATTAAAGCAATAGGTATTTGCCTATAACGCCTTTTTTGTTTAGTCTTTGGGTTCCAGAATGGTAATGCCCATACATTCAGACTTAACATTGAAATTTGAAGCTCATCTTCTTGAAAAGAAGAGGGAAGTAATGGAACACTGCTTATTGAGAAAGCTCCTGTATTAATCTCCTCCTCATTCTGACTTTCTAATTTGTCCCAAATTTCTTTGTCAAAAGAAACTATTGAGAAGATTTCCGGTGAAATAAAAAAATGGCTTAAAATAATGAGTAGCTGAAGATAAAAGAGAAATTTGCCCATATATTAAATAGTTTTATTTTATAGAACTATTCCCCATTAGGTAAATGACCTACATCATAACCCTATGTTTAATTTTAGTGCGAGTTCTATAAATGTGACGTAACCTATATTGTTGAAATACGAAATAATACGAGCAGATGGTTGCCTCATTGATATCGGAGTAGATTATAATTCAAAATTAATTTTTTGTAAGAATTGGCGAATCTAATCCAAAGTCATGTCAATATTAGTCTAACTCCTATTAACGATGATCTTCTGCAGACCCTTTGATCAAACATCTGTACTTTTTTAATTCGGTAATGAATACAATCTTAAAACCATTCAAAACTTATATCATTCATAGCTCTATCCTAACTTTATAAGTATCGCATTGGTGAATGATATTTTAATCTCAAGTGAATTCGATCATTTTAATAAAATCTGATGAACCCATTAGCATTTGAGGATAAGCGACAGTTACGGCTTAATTTCATCTCCTGAAATAAAATTCCCTATATTGAAAAGAAGGTGTGGTAAGTTGATCCCGGAATGAGTATTTATGTGCTTTAACACTTATGTACATATTAGAAAATTTCCAGAATTCATTGTATAATTAACTTTTGCACCGACCAATTCTCTTACCGCTATAAAGTTCCTTCTCTGGAAAAAATGGATAGGTGAGTTGATCTTTCCAACCCATCCCCGGCCATTCCCTTCAAAGAGAAGTGAGTACCAGCTACTTAATGCTAAAACTTGAGAAATAAATAATCAAAATCCGCAATGCCATAGTTCCCTCTCTGGAAGATAGGGCTAGCTAAGTTGATCTTGGCTCAGAGGGTTGGGCTAAGTTAGAAAGAGAGCAAAGTCAATTGGAAAAAGAGGGCTAAGTGAGATGATGTTGGATAAAGAGCTTATCTTGACTCATCCCAACTTCTTACAACTCCAAATCTTCAACGAACATTAATCAGTTTTATAAACAGGCTTATAATCCTTCTTGTCAATTATAATTTTAGCTATAATTTCTTTCATGATTTCAGAGGTTCCACCATAAATTGGAATAACCCTGACATCACGATATATTCTACCTATGGGATATTCTTCCATAAAACCA
>JAJCYJ010000727.1 GCA_029262975.1 Saprospiraceae bacterium | reverse complement strand
ATTCAGATAGCTAAACGATAGGCCGATCTCGTTTCGAAAATTTGAATGTCTGTTTTTATAAATATAGGTACTCAATACATAACATTATTTTCCAATTCGAAAATTGCTAAACTCTGTATTTGTTATCATAGGTTTCTTACCTTTTATGTTACAATATTTGAGAAATGGAGAAAAGAGAAAGACAAGATTGCTGGTTAAATCCATTAAATATTTAGAAGTTATGTCAATAAAATTTGACGATAAATTGAATATTTATTGAGGGTTAATTTTAAAATAATATTGACCATAAACAACTAATAAATAGCTATTAATACATATTATATTTTTATATATTAAAGTTAATTAACATAATAAAAAGGGAGAATATAGAAATAGTGTCTTTTGTCGCTCTCGATGTATTGGATATATTGATGAATGTGTGGACAGTCAGGGTAATTTCAAGCCAGGATCATCGAATTAAATTCAATATCCTATATCAGCATCCTGCAAAACATCAGCCGCTATGGGTCATACTGCTGACCTGTTAAAATATTATTATAAGATGAAAGTTTCTGTCCGGGGAATAGATATCTTAGGTTTCTATGCCAATAAGAAAAACAACATACACCTTGTTGAAAACCTGGTTTTCCGTTTTTTGAATATTTCAATTTACAAGACCACCAGTATACCTTCATTTTCTGCAAATTAACTTTCTATAAACTACCTAAAGTCCTATAAAATGACGATCCATCGCACCTTTTTAAAATCGATCTTTTTTAGCCTGTTATTCGTAGCAATCAATCATCAGGCATTAGCCGTAATCGATTATTCGCCAGATAAGCTTAAAATATCATATTATTACCTGGACGGCGCCTATTATTTCGAATACCTGGATTATGCTAAAGATATATTCGGACGTACAGATAGAATTGACCGTGCGACATTAAGATATGAGGATGCCAGTGGACAATTACGTACCCTTTTTGATGTACGAGATAATCTAATACCATATAACCGGGTCCCTGGATCACCGGCTTATGGACCGGATGTTTACTCTATCGGAATAAGAACGGAAACTGCAGGTATTGTGATAACAACTAAAACTGCGGTTTTCGAATGGAGGAAAATCCCTTCTGACTTACTAGGAAAAGACATTACCTTTTTTTTCGAATATGATTGGGATAAGGACAGTAACGATACACACAGTCGATATGATTTTGGTTTTTTTCGCTCGGTACATGCGACTTCAATCAAAGCCCCGGCGGGCTTAACTGCAACGCAAGATGGGTGCAATGGCGTTCAACTCTCCTGGACAAATCCGGATCTTTTAGAAGCGGATGTCGATAATTATACATCTTATCTTTATAGAAACGGGATAGTTGTATCTCATAACGGTATTCCAGGCACTTCTTCTACATATACGGATAATACAGGTGAGCCCGGAAAGTCCTATGCTTACGATTTGATCGGTTATTTGCAGTTAGGTCAAACTCGTCACGAACATCTGAGCCGGCCTGTTCCGGGATCCAAAACTGGTTTACCGCCTCAACCGCAATTGTTTTTGACCGCAGATCCATGTCAAAATCGGGTCTTCGTAACCTGGCCATCTGTACCTCAGCAATACCTGGATAAAATAGAATTGGAAAGAAGTCTTAATTCAAATTTTTCAAATTCGCAGACTTTCACACTGGATAAAACAGAGACAATATTTAGGGATGATCAAAACCTTCAGTTGAATAAAACCTATTATTATCGATTGAAATATTTGAATAAATGTGGAGACGGTCCTAGCGCAAAAGCGCAAATAGATACAGATTTCCGATTGGACGACATTGCAATTAAAGAGTTGCTTCGAATGCCATCAGGTGTATTGAATGGTAAAAAGATTGGTCCCCATATTAAAATTAACTGGGATAATCTGCAGTGTTATAACCCTTTGGAAGTGACACTGGAAAAACGGAATGTAGAAACAGGAGTTGTTGAAAGTATTACTCTCGAAACTACGGCAGAATCCTATGCAGATGTTGATGTACGACCCTGTGTGTCCTATAAGTACAAATTAATTGTAAAGCAAAATGTAAACCCTCCACAAACCTATATATCGGAGACACAAGTGCAAAATATTACAGATAACATCGAGGATGCCATGCTGTCTTTAGAAGTTAGTAAGGGATATTTTCCGGATAAGGTGACAATTGATTGGACGGTTCAAAAAGAAAATCTTATTGAAGCCTTCCATATATTCAGACGTTCTTATAAAAGTGGTTCTGAGTTTAAATTGATCAAAATAATAAAAGATGGTACCCTGTCATGGACCGATGAGACTACTGAGAAGAACCAATTTTATGAGTACAAAGTAATGGCAGTTAGCTCGTGTGTAGAGCAGGAACTTTTGTCCAACGAATTGAGAACTGTAGGGTTCAGCCTTGCACGTGGTACGGTAACAGGGCAGATCAGTTATGAAGGAGGTACTGCAGTTAAAGGAGTTAAGGTCTTGGCTAATTCCAATGATGCCGGGCTTTCCCAGGGAAGTTCTCTGGAGTTAAATGGTCGTAGTGGTGTCAGATCTCAAATCACCGGTGATAAAGATTTTTCAAAAGGGTTTACGATTGAAGGTTGGTTCAATTTTAAGTCATTCGCAGGCGGTATATCTAACGATTTTGAACAATATGCCTATTTATTTCTACCTATCGGAGGATACATTTATGCATACCTTGAAAATAATAAAGATGGAGATCCAAACGGTGCACCTGTAGAAGAGTTGTGGTTTAATATTGGAGATTATCGTCCTAATGATTTCCCGGAGATCGAACATTTGATTTATGATATGAAAGCGGACCCGATGAATCTTTGGAATGACGGAGATTGGAATCATATATCCTTGAATTATAATCAGGATACTACCAAGATTTATCTGAATGGTAAGGTAGCGACCAAAGTAAAGTCATTTAATGTACCTGAAATTGAATTGAGTGAGATCACTTTTTTTGACAGTTATCAGGGTTTCGTGGACGAATTCCGAATCTGGAATCGCTCTCTAACAGATGAAGAAACACTTTTATTTTATAAAAAAGTTGCCTCAGGAACAGAGGAAGGACTTGTTCTGAATTACCATTTTGATGAAGGTTATGGTGCACATGTATTTGATGCTTCCAGAGGAGACGAAGGATTTAATGGGAACCATGGGCAGATCATAGAGGCACTAGAAGACTTTCCGTACCAGACCCCATTCGAAGATGGCTTTTCCGATTTAAAACCGGACAATAGTCTCCTCAGCAGACATGCCTTCACGGATGATGCAGGATCTTATATTTTGAATGGCATTCCTTATCGAAATGAAGGAGAACAATATCGCATCACACCCGTTTTTGGCCAACATACATTTGATCCACCTACAAAAACTCGATTTATTGGAGATGGATTTTTCGTTCATAATGATGTCGACTTTACTGATATTTCCTCTTTCCAGGTAAATGGACGGGTCAGTTATCGAGGTACTGATTTTCCTTCCGAAGGTGTCTTAATTAAAGTCGATGGTAAGTTGGCAGTCGGTAGAGATAATAGACCCATCATGACCAATTCGAGCGGTGAATTCAGCGTCTCCGTTCCCATCGGAGAACACTATATAAGCGTAGAGAAAAATGGTCATGTATTTAACGAAGGCGTCTTCCCGGGATTAGATTCTCTTGGGCTCCCACTCACACGCGAGTTTAACGAAGCCATCACAGGCATGCAATTCTACGACGACACCAAGGTCTTGATGTCTGGTAGAATAGTTGGCGGCACAAAAGAGGGTGATAAAAAGATTGGTTTTGGTCTTTCTGAAAATAACATAGGACCTGCTACAGTTAAGCTTGTGCCTCTGAAACCTTTCAGCTTGAATGAAGGCACCTTTGAAAACAATTACATAGAATTTACACCAGATCCAGAGACTGGAGAATATAAAGAATGGATTATTCCTGAAGAATTTAATGTTGAATCTGTCAGTCATCCAACCTACACTTTCGACGATCCTAAATTCAAAGCCAAAATTGATCTTCGCAATGCGTTGAACTATCTGACAGAAGTGGATACTGTATATATAGAAGCGATTGTAGATGGAGAAACTGTAAAAACAATTGATAGCACCCGCACCTTCAAATTTCATCTCCGACGAGATTGGATATATCGGTCTCCTTCTTCCATTGATGTGAGTTCAAATGGTGACCAGTGGTTGTCTGATGAAGAATTTGAGTATAGACAGGGACCAGACACTTTAAGCATTCCACTGAGAACAGCTTCTGACGGACATCGATTTGGACATCCGGTGTATACCCAGCTGAAACCATATTCATGGCGTATTTGGATGTTCGAAGAATACATCAATTTCCAGACACAAAAGAAATCAACAGTCAATGTTACCGATGCTAAAATCACGGTCTCAAATAATTTAACTGTCCCTAAAATACCCGTCGTTTTGAAAACTAATGATATGGGTATGGCTGACTATAAATTCAAGGGCGGATTACCCAATACTTCAGTGGACGAAAATACACCCGAAAATAGTTTTACACTCACTGCTTCGATTGTGGCTAAGACAGGATCCGGGGAGACAGCTTCGTGGCCCAGTTCCGGGGTCTACCGCGCTTACCTGATGGGCGGATTTCCTACGGGTAATAACTTTGTAACAACTGGACCGACTAAGACGGATTACATACTTCGTGATCCACCTGGATCGAATAGTTTTGCAACCCTTGAAAAAGGATCTGTAACCACCACTTCGACAACTACAACGGTCGGCAATGGTAATACGGGTGAAGAAGTAGCTACCGCAGACTTTGGGTTAGATATTGAAACCCAAATAGGTGGGATAGGTCTTACAGTCACCACTAAGACGGAATCTGATAATGCTATTGGCATCATCGCCGAACATTCAGAAACAGTGACAGACGTTAATACAGTCACAACTTCTACAAGTTTTGGAGAATCATTTTCAACACGAGATCTAGCTGGTTTTGTCTCCGGCGACGGTGATGTATTTATTGGTCATTCTACTAATATTGTATATGGTATTTCAAATAATCTCAGTATTTCTGAACCCGAATTCCTTCCTATAGATGGTGCGCGATTAGACGATACTTTTACGGTAGGAGGTAAAACTTATACAATTGGTGTGAAGAAGGCTGTTCGGGTCAATCCTTCATTTAATACTTTCTTCGTATTCAGCCAATTGCAAATAATTGATGCCGTAATACCTAATCTGAGGTTGCTCCGTAATCTGTTATTTACGAACCAATCTGACCACTACAAATTGAAATTTGCAGATAGTTCAGATGATAGGTTTGGCACAAATAATGATGATCCACTATGGGGAAATGAAGCGACTTCAGGACAAGCCATTTATAATGGACCCAGTTATGAATTCATTCCTTTTGAAGTCGAAGATCCAAATTGGGAAGAGGATTCTGTTCGGTTTTATAATAATCAAATTATAAATTGGGAGAAGATCCTGGCTGCTAACGAAAGACAAAAGCTGGAAGCAACACCTAACGCGAGACATTCTAATATCTCTTTTGACCAGGGTGCAAGCTATGACGGTTTTGTATCCACCTCGTCAGAGACTACTGAAATAGACATATTTGAATGGACGCTAAACCCGGGTGTCGTAGCTGAAACGGGGCTAACGGTAAATGGAAATGGGGTCAATCTTACTCTGAAAGAACAATACACGCACAACGAGTCCACAGAAGAGGAAGAAACTACAGAAACTTCCCAAACCATCAGTTTTACGCTATCTGATGAAGACGATAATAACTTCTATACAGTAGATGTATTTGATTGTAAATCCGGTAATGGGCCTGTATTCAGAACGAGAGGCGGACAATCTACTTGTCCTTACGAAGATGAATCACGCACTAAGTATTTTCGTCCTGGAACTATACTAAATCAATCAACAGTAAGAATAGAAAATCCGGTTATTACCGTCGACAAACCGACCTTGAAAGGAGTACCGGAAGATGAAGCAGGTATATTCAAATTGACCTTGCGTAATCAGACAGATGTCTCGGTAGATAGATGGTTTACATTAAAAGTCGATAACGCATCCAATCCGGACGGAGCTAAACTTTTTGTAGATGGTACAGCACTTTCGGCAGGAGG
>JAJCYJ010000726.1 GCA_029262975.1 Saprospiraceae bacterium | reverse complement strand
TGTAAAATTGTATTGATCTCTCCAAGTTGACCATATAGTTTAATATTCACAGGAATCTTCTCACGACCAATTCCCTTAAATATATTGATAGATTTTTGCGTGTAATGTTTTGCCATTTCATCATTCTCAGCCAAATAATTTATCGTTGAAAGTCCTCCATATACTTCGGCTGTATAGAAATGATTCTCTCCAAATCTTTTTAAAGTCATCTCCAGGGCTTGCTTTTGAAATTTCATGGCTTTTTCAAATTGAAAAAGTGATTTATGAGCACCTGCCAGCGCGGTAAGTGTTCTGAATCCATCGGGTATATCCTCTAAAGGTTCTCGGTTCATACTTAGGGTGAGATATTCTATCCCCATATCATATTCTCCGGCAATGACATAAGCGACGCCCAGATTATGTACTACTTCATTAAATAATTCTTCGTTGACAGAACCATTGTCGAGCAGGTGATATGCTCGTTTGACATGATGGATAACCTCTAGAGGTCGAGCCAGTCGAAAGGCACAATACCCGTATAGATTATAGCACTTAGCTAGTTCGCTTTTCAACCCCTTATTTTCAGGTTGAGCAGTTAGTAGTTCGAGTAATATAGTTTCAGAAGAATCCAGAAACATCCTGGCAGAATCAATTTCGCTCACGAAATAATAATAGAAGGCAGTAAGATTATAAATTCTGGCATCGATCTGAGTTGGGACCGAATCTTTTAGCTGATTATATTTTAAAAGCGCCTCATTGACTATTTCCTTACCTATCATAAAATCAGCGTGTAAAAATGCAACATCTGCACTATCTAAAGTAGAATGAACATCCTCGATATTAGATTGACAATTGACCTCAATATTTATCAACCCATAGATTATGAAAAAGAAGATTAGTCGTAGTCGACTTAAAGCAAAGTTGATTTTGACAGTAAATTCAGGTCTACGCATTTTTGAAATTTTCAAAAGATTAATATTGCGAAGACCGATCTTTGAATTGATACTATGATTGTAAAAGGAGCTATACTATTCAAAAAAGATAATCTTCACAAAGATTTCTTTATTCCGAATAGTATAAATCACAAGTAGCCGCACACTCAATCAAAAAGCAGCGCATATAGAAAAGTCCCCGATAAATTCAAAAATAATGAATATCCCATGATATTCTATATAAATATCAAATACTTAACATGGATGCTGGTAAGATCAAGGACGCATCCATTGATTGTGGTCGGGGGCAAGGTATTCAGGTTTCGAATTATGTGCGTAAAGCGCAATCATCGCATGGGAAAAAAGTAGAGTTACAACTTTAATTGGCCGATATTTTAAACGAATGAAAAATGCCCCAAAATAGACATGTTCATGGGGCATTAAACAGGATTATGCAATCCTCTGGCAAATAATATCCATCCTGCCGACATCATCAACTAGAAAGAGATAATTACCGGCTCTTATTCCGATCCGAACCCAAAATTATTAGTAAAAGATTAACTACGAATTACATAAACTATATCCATATTTGCTATCTTATATTAAACCAAAATAGACTTGCGATATAACTATGAAAAATACGATAATCCATGGGATAACTTTCCTGATTATTACGACTTTATTATCACCTGCTCTTAAGAGTCAGTCATATGACATGGACGATCTATGCGATGATTCTTTATTTCCGTTTGTACCGCTATCGGAATATAGAGATACCCAGATAGAAACACGTCTACTCAACCAATTAAACAGAAATAAAAACTGGAAACGATTGATTTCTCATAAGAAGATGGCAGTCGGACTTGTGGATTTGCAAGATGCCGAAAATATAAAATTTAGCTGTATCAATTGTGATCATATGATGTATGCTGCCAGCCTACCGAAGATCGCAATTTTGCTATCTGCCATGCACGCCTTTGAAGACGGCACTTTGAAAGAAACAGGTGATATACTTAATGATCTTCAGCTCATGATAAGCAGATCTGATAATCAGGCATCCACACGCATGATCGACAGATTAACGTTTGAAAAAATTGAATCAGTCCTGACGAATCCGGAGTATTGTCTTTATGATGAAGAGCTTGGAGGGGGGCTTTGGGTAGGTAAAAGATATGCCAGCCAGGGCAAGAGAAATCCAGAGCCTTTAAAAGGTCTGAGCCACGCTGCGACCGTCAGGCAAATATGCAGATTTTACTACCTCATGGCACGAGGTGAGCTCGTCAATAAAAAACGTTCGGACCAAATGTTGGAAATAATGGTGGATCCCACACTTCATCACAAATTTGTAAATACATTGGATCAAATCGCTCCCAAGGCACGCGTCTACAGAAAGTCAGGATCATGGAAGACGTTTCATTCGGATTCTGTCTTAGTATGGGGCCCTGATGGCCGACAATATATCCTGACAGCTATGGTAGACGATCCATCAGGAGAGCGTATCATGAGACAACTACCCAGGGAAATTGAATTCTTATTGAATTCAATTCAAAAAGATCGTAGATTGGGGCTAACATTGAATATTTCTAATCCTTAATTTTTTTATCTGCGCACCCGCACTTTTAATATACTTCTTTCGAAACTCTTTGATATTCGGGAAGGTGAAATTACGCGCGCTGTATTAATGCAGGCGAATATTTTCTTTATAATTACTACACTTCTCATTGTAAAGCCTGCTGTAAATGGCCTGTTTTTATCCAAATTTGGTGTAGAACAACTTCCCTATGCATTTATTTTGGTAGCCATATCTGCGGCGGTCGTATCATCAATTTATAGTAAGCTCATACTTCGTATTACGCTATACAAGATTTTCCAATTCACACTTGTAGTTTCAATTCTTATTCTTTTTCTCTTCGGTCTTTTATTCCGGTTTAATATAGCAGAAGGTGTTGTTTTGTATATTTTTTATTTATGGGTAGCGATTTTTGCATTACTCACGACCTCTCAATTTTGGATTCTCGCTAATTTTCTTTTTGATCCAAGAGAGGCCAAAAGAATATTCAGCTTTATAGGCGCAGGAGCTATCGCAGGGGGAATATTTGGTGGTTATCTCACGACCATTTTGAGTAATTCAGTCAGCAGTGAATATCTCACATTTGTAGCAGGTGTGATGCTGCTTCCAACCTTGTTTATAACCCGATACCTATGGAAATATTATATTGAATCAAGGGGCACCGTACAGGTATCAGTCTCTCAATCAAAATTTGACTCCCGCAATCCATTTCAAATATTGCGGGTATCAAGACATCTACGATTAATAGCTGCAATCGTAGGGGTCAGCGTTATGGTGGCCAAATTGGTCGATTATCAATTTGGAGGTTTAGCCTCGGAACTAATTCAAGACCCTAACGAACTAACTGCATTTTTTGGATTCTGGTTTTCAACTTTTAATATCATATCTCTCGGCTTACAACTCTTTATCACACCCCGCGTGGTAGGAACCTATGGTGTTGGATCTTCCTTGTTCATTCTGCCACTTACAATCGCTACAACCGTTTTTATAATTTTGTTTTTCCCTGAATTATTATTTGCTATTGTCCTTTTAAAATTATCGGATGGAGGATTGAAGCAATCTATCAACAAAGCAGCGATGGAATTATTAATATTCCCGGTAAATCAAGAGCTAAAGAATCGCACCAAGACATTTATCGACGTCTTTGTCGACAGCCTTGCAACTGGTATAATAGGACTAATTCTAATATTTATTATAAACGGCATTGGGCTCTCTTATAAGGCCGTAAGCATTTTAACATTATGCCTGATAGCTATTTGGATTTATTTGGCCATACTGATGAGAAGAGAATATTTAAAAACTATCACACTAAAGTTGCGCTCATTAAATCCAAGTAAAAAGAAAATTGAATTTGACCTTTCAAACCAATCCATCTTTCATGGTATTCAAAATGTTCTTTCGGTTGGAACGGAAGACCAGAAAATATTCATGCTTAAAAAGATCAGACCGAACCCCGATAATCGTTTTTTCACATCTCTGGTTTCGTTGTTGGATGACCCCTCAGAAAAAATAAAAGCTGAAGCCCTGCAGAACTTATATCGGTACAGTGAACCTATTGACATAGAGAAAGTAAAGTTACTAACTATCCATGGTCATCAATCCGTTCGAGTTCGTGCCATTGAATATCTCATCAGACATGCTCAGGACAAAATGTCGATAATAAATCAATTTATTGCTGCCCCCGATCTTCAGGTGTGGGGTGCCACGTTAGTAGGGCTCTCAAGAGAAATCAGAAACAATAAACTTCTTTCTCAAAAGTCTAATTTTATAAAACTTATATCAGATACATTAAAAAAAGAAAAGGAAACCCAAAACCAGGAAGAGAGAAGATTTATAACAACCACTCTTTTAAAAGCTATCGGAAATGCACAGGTACGTGAATATTACGGATACATAGAGCGGCATTTAAATAATGCGGATCCGATCATCTCTGACCAAGCCATTATATCAGCTGGCGATGTAAGAAATGAGTTTTTCTTTGAAGCTCTGGTCATACAATCTTCTGAAAATTATGGGTCCAAAAGAGCGTTGTTAATTGAAGCCCTATCCAAGTATGACAAAGCATTTCTAGATCTCGTTAATCAGTGGGATTCTGATTTAATTCAGCAAATTCAAGTAAGAAAAGTACTGCCCCTGGTTTTAAAAAAGGTCAACCGACAATCTTCTGTAGACTATCTTTTTCACTTATTATCTGATAATAACTATTATATCAGACGAGAGGCTCTTAGAGCATTAAATGAACTTAAAAATTCTAATAACGGGGCACTAAAATTTCATAACGATGTAATTGCGCGTCAACTAAAAATAACAACAAATGGATATCTGGATATGCTCACCATACTTTATGCACAATCAGAATTAGGAGGGAATGAAGATTCGGAAGAGTATGTAGCACATGCCGCACTAATTAAATTATTAGAAAAAAGAATCGATAGACGACTGGAGATAATATTTCGATTGATTGGTTTACGTTTCCCCCCCGAAGATATATTGCCGGCTTATAAAGGAATTAAAAGCGATCAAAAGGAAATGCGATCAAGCGCTCTGGAAATGTTAGACAATATTCTGGATAAAGATCTAAGGAAGATGATGATGCCGATAATAGAATCGACAATACTTGAGCCGTTAAGCCCGGCTGCATTTCAAAGACTTAGAATATCTATACCTAAAGAAGTC
>JAJCYJ010000725.1 GCA_029262975.1 Saprospiraceae bacterium | reverse complement strand
TTTTGTAATGCCTGCAAGATTATGTAATGATGTTTCTTCTATTCGTGGGGTATAATACTTTACTACTGTAGCATATTCTCTTGAGCCATAATGAGCTGCAGCGAGATAATACGGTGTTTTTGTTTTCAGTCGTTCATTTTTTCCTATCCTTTTCAGCTTTGCGGTTGCATCCTCGTATTTCTGGTCTATCAAGGCAATCAAACCTGAATAATAAAATGCATATTCATATTCTCCTTTTCTCGCCTTTATAATCTTATTAAAAACTTTATCGGCATCTTTAAATCGTTTTTGTTTAAACAATTCATAAGCATACAAAAACTGGAATATGGATTCATCATTTTTAGACATGTCTGAATCTTCGACCATTCCCCAAAAACTATCTTCTGATCCGATTACGTCAGCGGCTGTCTCTTCTTTTAAGATCTGCACCATAATCGATGAGATTTCTCTGCCGCTTAAGGTTTGCTTTGGTGTACGCTCTAATTCATAAGTTAGATCCGGGTATCGCGCATGAAGAAGACTCATGACTTTTTGTTTATCAATATCCTGGTCAAACATGATCCCATCCGCATATGGGTCTAATTCTGATAACACATGATGATAGAGTCCTTCTGACAGACTACTTGCGAGATCCATTGCCCTGGGGGCATAAAGGTCTTGCTGTGCTACTGAAAAATGGGCTGCACTATAAAATGCGAGCAATGAGCAAAATAACTGCCTGTACAAAAACGACTTACACATAATAAAAATAATTAATATGTAAATTTATCATTACTTTTCGGAATTGGCAATTTTTTTGTGATGTGATCCTGATTATCATCGAATTTTATTGGTTTGCCTCCTTAACTCTTTTTATTTTGGATGGCTGTCATAACTAAAAGTTTCCCTTTACGTTATGAAGTTGTTAATCTCGCCAGTCTTAGCCCTATGAAGTTTGGGATGATGGCATGAAGTCCTATATTTGACATTCGAGTTGCTTCACTACTCAACAACAGATGAACAATAAAAATATGATAAGACTAATCATCGCCCTCATTGTAGCGGGTATCGCTTCTGCGTTTTTGGGTCAGGAAGAGACGGTTTATAGTCCGGAAAAAGAAACTGTCATTCAGCAAGCAGTTTATATGGCCATGACGCAGGCTCATCTTCAGCCCATAAAGCTCAATGACTCTTTTTCTGAAAAAGTCTATGATCAATTTTTTGAAATATTGGATGGCCGAAAGCGATTCTTTATTCAATCTGACCTTGACAAATTTGAGTCTTTCAGATATGAGATTGATGATATGTTCAAGGCCGCAGATCTAACCTTTTTTGATCAGGTAATTGCTGCTGCTGACGAAAAAATAGCTAAAGGAAAGCAATATTATCAGGCGATTTTAGCGGAACCATTTGATTTTACAACTGTTGCGTCTATCGAAACTGACTACAAAAAAGTTGCTTACGCAGAAGATGAAGTTACGCTTCGAGATAGGTGGACCCAACGACTTAAGTATTACACTTTACAGGAGCTTGAATCCAGAATAACAGCACAAGAAAAGGTGGCCCGAGATTCGATAAAGACAATTTCTGAATTGGAGATAGAATCCCGAAATGAAATCAAAAGGGCTTATGATAGATGGTACGAAAACTATGAAGATGTAAGGAGATCAGATCGATTTGAACAGTACATCAATGTAATTACGAGGCAGTTTGATCCTCATTCTGCATATTACAGCCCAAAAGGAAAACAAGACTTTAACATGAGGATGGGCGGCAAACTTGAAGGGATAGGTGCCCAGCTCATGACAGTAGGGGATTTGACCCAGGTGGTAACAGTTGTGCCTGGTGGCCCTGTCTGGAAGGATGAACGCATAGAAGTAAATGATTTTATTCTCAAAGTAGCGCAGAAGGGAGAAGAAACCGTTGATCTCACAGGTATGAGAATAGATGATGTCGTATCACTTATCCGTGGTCCTAAAGGATCTCATGTCGTACTCACAATCCAGAAAAAGGATGAAAGTCAGATTATCGTAGAATTGGAGAGAGATGTCATCAATCTCGAAATAGCACGGGCACGTGGCGCACTTTTAATGAACGAAGGCAGTACCGAGCAATATGGGTATATTGATTTACCCATGTTCTATAATAGTTTTGACGGTCCTGAAGGAAACAGCAGTGCGAAGGATGTTGCACAGTTAATATCAATGCTTAAGGAGAAAAACATTAATGGATTGATTCTCGATCTAAGAGATAACCTTGGTGGTGCACTCATTGACGCAATAGATATTAGCGGATTATTTATTGAAGAAGGACCTATTGTACAGGTGAAATCTCGGGATAGAAGACCATATATTCATCGTGATAATAATGCAAGTGTGTCCTATGATGGCCCGCTCATTGTATTAGTCAATAATTACAGTGCATCTGCATCTGAAATCGTCGCAGGAGCCTTACAGGATTATGGTCGCGCTGTCGTAGTGGGTAGCCAGACTTTTGGCAAGGGCAGTGTCCAGAACTTTATCGACCTCGATCGGGCGATCCGCAATAATGATGAGGTCAAGCCACTGGGTGAAGTGAAATTGACTATTCAAAAATATTACCGCGTTAATGGTGAATCTACTCAACTGAAAGGAGTACTACCAGATGTGACCCTGCCTGATTCATATGATTTAATTCCTACCGGAGAACGTGAGAATCCAGGTGCCCTGGCCTGGTCAAGATTGGAAGAAGTGAAATATGGACAAAAAGTATTTACATATAATGACATTCCCTCTCTTATAAAAAAGAGCGATGCCAGAGTCTCGTCCAGCGATGAATTTGCCTTGATAAAAGAATACGCTGCATGGCTAAAAGATAATAAAGACAGAACTTCTAATTCACTCGTGCTTGAAGATTATATGCGCAAAGTAAAAGAGCTAAAAGATAGGAATGAGCGTTATGAATCCATTCTCGACAAGCCCGTAGAAGGTCTCATAGTGGCTGCTATTCCGATTGATTTCGACTCAGAAATCAGTGTTGAAGAAAAAGAAGCTCGTGCTGAGGCCTGGCAGAAAGGGGTCAAGCAGGACTTTTATATAGAAGAAGCCATGGCTATTATGGCAGATATCCTTAAAGCAGTAGGATATGTGAGTGCTGTTAAAAAGTAAATGTAGATATTCGTATTCTTCGTCTAAA
>JAJCYJ010000724.1 GCA_029262975.1 Saprospiraceae bacterium | reverse complement strand
GGCAGGTATTACGAGCTGAAATAGCTGCAAAATCAGGCACCACGCTTTAAGGCGTGGCAGGCAATCCATCGATTTTGATTCTCATCTAAACCAAGGTAAGTGTGGCTATAATTTTGATCATTGAATTAGCCACAAGTGGTTCCCACCAGAGGTCGGCAGGCTCTTATTTGAAGACATCTTTATGTCTTCATCATACTTCGTATGAAGCATGCGTTCATGAGTCAAAATCACCGTAAGAGCTTGTGAGAACAAGCGAATCGCTTGCGAGTGTTTGGCTCTTTTTTTGCTCTTTCAGCTCTCATCACGAAAACCTAATGCATAATCCAGGTTAAAAGATTGACTAAAGTTAGTCAATTTGTCTTTTGTGCGGTGATACGATAAATACTTATATGTGTATTATGTCTATGGAGGGCATTAAGGTTTAATATTAATAAGCAAAGAGTGACTTGTCCTGAAATAGGTATACACATTATGTTAACCTAAATCAGGAATAAGATGAAGAAAGAAAATGTTATTTTCAGTCTGAATAATATTTAAAAAATCTTAAGGCATTAGGGAATGTGTATGTTGTAATTATCGTCTCACAAAAGGAACATATAAATTTTAGAAAAATCCAATTCTGAAAACATCGGTCTTTCCGTCTCCATTAAAATCACCAAACATCAGGTTTTTTAATCTAACACGACTCGTGTTCAATCTTCTCCACCGCCCTGTGCCGTCTTCTGATATAAACCATTCTCGGCCACTCGCCCTGAATACATCACTCTTCCCATTGCCTGTGAAATCCGCAAATGCCAGTTGGTCCAGCCGGTAACTGGAAGTATTAAGCCTCCTCCACCGGCCTTTGCCGTCTTCTGATATATACCATTCTCGGCCATTTGCCCTGAATACATCACTCTTCCCATTGCCTGTGAAATCAGCAAATGCCAGTTGGTCCAGCCGGTAACTGGAAGTATTAAGCCTCCTCCACCGGCCTGTGCCGTCCTCAGATATATACCACTTCCCCCCTGTGGCTCTAAACACATCCGATTTCCCATTACCGGTGAAATCCGCAAGTGCCAACTTATTTAATTTATATCCAGAGGTATTGATTTTCTTCCACCTTCCTCTCGCTCCTGCAGAAATATACCAAGATCTTCCATTCGCCCGAAATATATCGCAGGTGCCGGACCTGTCAAAACTACCTACTGCAAAATCTTCTAATCGGTAACTGGAAGTGTTGACATCTGTCCACCTCGATGTTCCCGAAAAGGATACGAACCAATTATATACTCTGTAGATCTGCTGTATCGTCCAACGATCAAACTGACTGAGTCCATTTATTTGTCCAATTGCAGCCGTTGGAGGATTCGTTGGTGTGATCGTATCCTGTACTCTATCTACAGCAAATGCTCTTCTGCCATAGTGCATGATTGATCCGTAATCGTAGGGACCAATGTCTGTACCATCGCTTATATGTTTTTCAAAATTGTGGCGGCGGTTTTGTTGGATATTATTAAAATTTATGTCTACAAAATCATCTCTGTCCTCACGTGTGTGTTCATGCCATAATGCAATGGCATGCCCGATCTCATGAATCACACTTCCGCGCCCAAAATTGCCACTATCGAGATCACAATTAATAGATTGAGCGCCTCCCTGTCGACCGACCCTCGAACCACAAGCAGTCCCTTCGCGAAATTCGACAAAATCACTCTCGGTTCTTCTTCTTCGAACCAACCGCATAACAGTGGTGCTATTCCAATAGCCGATAGCCTCGTTTATAATTCTCCGCTCATCCGAGCGGAGTGGAAAATCAGTGCGATTTATGACATATGGCACTCTTCGATTAGGCCATCTGAATCGACTTCGCGAAATAACGCATCCCATAATTTCAACTTTTTGGTTAATTTAAGACATTTTGATGCCTGCTAATTTAACTTTAAAGCGAAGTAGAATCAATACTGGTTTTTGAGTAAAAGGAGTCGAACTATTTGAAATTCCTCAAAATTCCGCCCGATTTACACCTGTAGCGTGACAGGGCTTGAAGGTTTAACTCTGAAATTATAATTGGGAGTGAAATGCTATGGCCCGTAATCGATCTTTTAATTTTGTCACATGAAAAACCTAGCTGAACATCACTTTCCCTGATAATATGCGTTTAGACCTGGCGAAGAAGGTATCACTTTATGCAAAGGTTAAGCATGATTTGTTAAAATAGAATAATAATTAACCCTGGTTTAAAATGACATCACCCATTTACACCAATCATTTTACCCATTACAATGAATACAGTCTGATAAACTGGTAACATTAATCAAAGTATTATAAACCTCGACAAAGTCCCTTTTATGTTATTATTTAGTCGCCTGAATTATCACTTAAAAAACTCATTCTCCGACATCAATTCAGCATGCTCCTCATTCTATAGACAGATATACTTGAGAAAGGTCTCATGGTTCTTATGTCCTGTGATGGTCATTGGGAGAGGATACAGAGTTGTTGGAAAAAAGTACACTTTTAGCACTATCGTCTTGGAGTGAAATCTACTTGGGCTATTACTTGGGCTGAAAGAAAAAAGCCTCTATAACTTATTCAATTACAGAGGTTTGTAAATTTATGTGTGACCGCACTCCTACCCTCTGCTCAGGCAGGCAGGTCCGATATTCTAATTAATTTTTGAATTTTCTTTTAGCCAATCATTGAGAAACTCTCGCCCTACTCCACTCTTTAAATATTTTTCTCTTTATCTGGCTTCAATTCTGATCTCAAAAGATTCCTTATATACTAGTTTCCAGGGGCCGAACCCCTTAGTCGACCTATTTTGACCTTTGTTGTGTTGGATAACTCGTTGTTCAAGATCTTTCGTTAAACCCTTATAAAATCGTCCGTTCTTTTCACTTTTGAGTACATAGACAATATACATAACTTACCTATTCTGTAAAAAGAAAAAGGGGATATAAAATCCCCTTTCTTGTGACCGCGGGAGGGTTCGAACCCCCAACCATCGGAGCCGAAATCCGATATTCTATCCAGTTGAACTACGCGGCCAATAAAATTCGCTGCAAATATATATTTTTTTAGAGAGGAAATGGTGGGATGGTCTTCGGTGCCGATCACGCCCAAGGCGTGACTATCCAGTTGAACTACGCGGCCAATTAAATTCGCTGCAAATATATATTTTTTTAGAGAGGAAAATGGATGTTGACTTCGGAGCCGATCACGCCCAAGGCGTGACTATCCAGTTGCCGCGTCCGACGTAACCAAGTGAAGGCGGAAACTACGCGGCCAATTAAATTCGCTGCAAATATATATTTTTTTCGAGATCAAAGCAGATGGAACATGCTTAGCTGATCCACACCCTCCTTCCACCCATCTCCCCCCTACCCTAATCCCTGTCAACACCCCCTCTGATACTCATCATAGCATCACCCCTGCAATAAGATTACTATGCATTAATCTTTCACACGAAAAAATTGTTGAATCACTTATCACTAAGCTATGAACCATGGGAGCACAAGAAACACTCAAAGAAATATTTGATGCAGCAGACATTATCATTAATGGCGAACGCCCATGGGATATTCAAGTGCATAACAATCAAACATATGCCCGAATCATAGGTCAAGGCACGCTTGGAGCCGGGGAATCTTACATGGATGGATGGTGGGATGTGGAAGCCCTCGATGAATTCTTTACCAAATTGATGGGCGTCAACATCGAACAAAAACTGCGAAAAAATCCGGTCATGCTGCTGACTATCCTCACTGGAGCTCTTTTTAATCTCCAGCGCAGAGGGATATTCCAGGTGGCAGAAAAGCATTACGATATCGGGAATGACTTGTATGAAAAGATGCTCGACAAACGTATGACCTATACTTGCGGATATTGGAAAAATGCACAGACTCTTGATGAAGCACAGGAAGCCAAACTTGATCTTGTATGCCGCAAAATAGGCCTGCAAGCCGGAGACAAAATTCTAGACATAGGTTGCGGCTGGGGAAGCTTTGTGAATTATGCCGCTGAAAAATATGGAGCCTCTTGTGTGGGTATCACCATCTCTAAAGAGCAAGCAGAATATGCCAATGCACAGAAAGGTGATTTAGATGTTGAAATTCGGCTCGAGGACTACCTGGAAACTGAAGGCCAATTTGACCATATTATCTCACTGGGCATGTTCGAACATGTAGGCAAGAAAAATTACAAAGCTTACATGAAGAAGGTACATGCTCTGCTAAAAGATGACGGCTTATTCTTGTTGCATACTATAGGATCAAGTGTAAGATCAGGTGGCAGCGGTGATCCCTGGGTTTCTAAATATATCTTTCCAAATTCCGAACTTCCTTCCCTCGACCGAATTGCAACAGCCGCCAATCGATTATTTATAATGGAGGACCTGCATAATTTTGGTGCCGATTATGAAAAAACACTGTTGGCCTGGGAACATAATTTCGTGACACACTGGGATGAGATAAAAGAAAACTATGATGACCGATTCTATCGGATGTGGCGCTATTATTTGCAATCATTCGTAGCCACTTTCCGAACCCGAAGGAATCATCTGTGGCAAATTGTGTTTTCTAAAAAAGGGGTAAAGGGTGGTTATGACTCTGTCAGATAGATTCAGTTAGTTTATTTATAATGTTCTATTTATCTCTTATTCATTTTATAAAGATTCATCTTCAGTACTACCTTCAGATATAATATTGATAGAGAACGAGGTAATAACTAAGCAGTTTTCAAATTTGAAAATACAACTTAAAGATTGGTCATTTATGACTTTTCCATGACAATACTGGCCGGACCAAATAGACTCGTGAATTCAACCCATCACGAATTTGCCATTAACACTGGCTATGGATATTCAGTATATTTATAAAATACTGAATATCAATTAGTTAGATTGTATAATCTTGAATAATATAGACTTTTGTGGTTCTTAGCCCATTAGAGTTGGTGCTAATGACTTTTTCATAAAATAAAATTATTCTTATTTAATTAGGAGAAAACGTAGGATTTGCAGAATCAAAAGAAGCCTTGGGAAATCGAAATAGCGGGTGCGGGTGCTAGCCTTGCGGGCTGGTATTATTTCGAGAGCATTTTTTTTGGTTCGTTTTTTTTTGCGATTGAAAAAAAATGAACATATGCCAAGAGTTACAGTGAATATGGGTCTACCCACAATAAAAGGCGTAGAACCATATTCTTTAGAGTATTTATCATCGATGCCGTGTTTCATCGAACTGAGATTTAAAAATATATCTATTCCCTCATTTCAATATAAATCATCCTTATCATATAAATTATCCAATAGTGAATGTGACAAACAAAAAAAAAGGAATATGCCTGAGCATATCCCTCTCTCTTTAATGTTTCGCAATCACTGTCTATATTTTCCAATAAAGTTCAGATAACTGATATCCCTGAGAACACCACCTACCTTTATTCCTTGGTTCTATTATCGACCGCACCAGGTGCGTAACTGCAATTTACTAGTAGGTCTTCTATTTTCATATATCCCTATAAACTGCAAGTGATTACATATATATGCTTCCAAGACTTGTATTGATATACAAGACGATGAGTTTATGATTCTTTCAGGTTACCCTGGTGGTCTCTTTCTTTCATTTAGTCTTGCAAGAGAATATTTCTCCGGAATTTGGAATTGCTTCCTCTTTTCCCATCTCAACTTATTTTGTAAACATATACCTTCAAAGAACTCGATTTTTCACAGAGTATTCCGAAAAAATCGAACTCGAATATAATTTCAATTACCAACATATGCAAAAAATTAATATAATATTTTTGCGAATGTTTCCACTATAAGCTTCGGCTAAAATGATGACTTGCCAAATTAACTGATAATCAATAAATTATCTTCAGTGTCGTCCTAAGAAATAGCTATTTATCAATATCCATTTTCTTCTGAACGAGTTCATCAATCTGGACATAATGTCTTTCCTGATGATAGATTAACAGACGCAAACTGTCACCAAGATTGAACTTGAACCAATTGCCGACCATCGAAGGAACCTTGTTCTTGCTCAGGTTTATCTGGGTTGAACTTTCTGAATATTCAAGAATCTTAAATTGTTGCTCTTTGTGTTCTTCAATAACAGCACGATCCAGTCTTCTTAGAAATGGATTATTCTTACTCAGGGATTTTGTCTTGTTGTTGACGATACCATTGACAGGTCGAATTTGTTTGAAAGCAAACTCACCTATAAAACTGCTTTTATAGTGGGTGCTTTGCTTTGTAGACTTAGGGTAGTCCAGCACATTCCTCAACTTAGGTAAATAGAATACGCCAAATCTGTTCAGGTGCTCGATTACTTCATAAATATTCCATTTATACTGGGAAGGCCGCCATCTTAAATCATCATCACTCAGACCCAAAACGTGTGCATCGAGATACGTGATTTGATCATTTACAAGTTGCTGTAGTTCGGAGATGATATCAGTGACAAGATATTTCAAAGTGAACTGGTTTCGTTTTACTTAAGTCTAAATTTAATGGATCTCTGATGAAATCTCAATGCTATTTGATTATCAATGCCTAAACACGTATAAAAGTTGAACATTATGGCATTTATTAAACCGATAACATCATCTAAACAGTTTTAAATTGTATCAATCAAGTCTAAATGCACCCTTATTTCTTAAAAGAATCATAATAATTAAAAAAATCCTCCTTTTTATCCAACTTTTGAAGCCTTAACACCGTATTACATTGTATGAAAAAGAGAATACAATTCTATTTATCCTTAATGTCTTTGCTACTCTTTTTTTCGTGTACCAAAGATGAGGGATGTGAGGTCACTTACCAAACTCAATTCAATATAGAAGATGGAAAAGAGTATTGTTTCCCAGATGGCTCAATCTTGTCTATACTGGAAATTACTAACAGCTATTGTCCGTGCGATGTGCAGTGCATATGGCAAGGTGAAGCTGTCGTCAAAGCTAACTGGTCAGATCCTGACGGTAGTGTCGAAGAGATCCTAATTCACGAAATCCAAAGAGATCAAAATCCACGATGGATTGAATTTAGTTCGGTCAAATCCTCCAGTGATTGTGCACCAGTAGTTGAAGAATTTAAGATCAGAGTTGTTGAAAAAAGCAGTCTTCCGGATGAATGTGGCCCAGGCGTTACGGTTGACAAAAACTTGTATGATAAGGGGCCCAAAGATCATGCAACCATTATAGATGCATCGATTATTGGTGATTGTCTAACGATCAGTTATTCTGCCTCCGGATGTGATGGAAATAGTTGGATTGTCAAAACATTTGATTCCGGTGATGTAGCTGAATCCGAACCTGAACAACGATACATAAGACTTTCATTAGATAATCCTGAAGCCTGTTTGGCCGTCTTCACGAAGGACATTTCATTTGATTTAGTGCCACTACAAATACCTAATAATGGTGTCTTGCTCTTGAATATTCAGGATTATGACACTCAGTTACGGTATGAATATTAAAAGGACTTAAAGGGGGTTCATACGCTCGCTTATTTCGTTTTAATATGGGCACAATGGGTTAAACTTGTCAGTCTCCGGAGGAACGCGTTAGGTGACAATATCACTCCATGGGGTTTTAACCCCGTGTTCAGTTCGTTTCAACCAAGTGAGTTGATAGGAATAATATAGGCACAATGGGTTGAACCTGTCCGCCGAAGGAGGAACCCATTGGATAGAATACTTGATATTTTCGTTTTAAAATGGGCACAATGGGTTAAACCATTCCACCTCAGGAGAAACGATTTGGAAGGATAGTGATAGGCTATTAAAGAATACTTGTACGAAGGGCTGTAGGTGACACCTGCTGCCCCTCTTTTTTTTCTCGGCCAGGTAAGTGTATCATGTATCGAAGTCAGAGCCATCACATGGCCTTAAGCTATTGCAAAATCTATGGCAGTATCGATGTTGCAAATCATGCATTCACTTAGGCTCCTTTCCACTGCATTTTTTTAACCATATTCGTAGCATGAAATGGTTCAAAAGAATTCTGATTGCTTTTGGTATCCTTCTTTTATTAGCGATAATCGGCATCGGGTTATTTGTGTATAAGGCTCAACATGGTTTTGCGACTTATGAGACAGACCCCCCTGATGTTGAGATTCCAAATGACAAACCGGCCATCCTGCTGTTTTCCAAGACAACTGCCTTTCGTCATGGAGAAGCGATTGATGCGGCAAAAGCAATTATCGACAGTCTGTCGAAGACGCATAATTGGTACGTATATGACACTGAGAAAGCAGGCATATTTAATGAAGATCAGCTCCATAAGTTTGACCTGGTAATTTGGAACAACTCAACAGGACCAGTACTTACAGAGAATCAGCGAGAACTCTTTCAATCATACATCGCTAACGGAGGAGGATACCTCGGCATCCATGGAGCAGGAGATTTTTCTCATAAGTGGGCATGGTATACCAACAATCTGATCAGTGCTGACTTTTCACATCACCCGATAAAAAAGCACATTCAACCAGCCACTGTCTACCTGTCTGAGGACGCTGATAGTATCTGGCAGACACCTCCGCTGTGGATGCACAATGACGAGTGGTATGTCTTTCACGAAAGTCCAGCCTCTAAAAATGCCCGAGTACTCTACTGGATAGACGGGACTTCAATAGATCCAAGTGGTAACCTGTTATTTATTTCGGATAAAGATTTCGGAATGGGAAAGAACCACCCTGTCTCATGGTATCAGGATGTGGGCAAGGGAAGAAGTTTTTATACTTCCATGGGACACAATGCACCCGCTATTCAAAATAAAAATTTCGTCCAAATGCTTAAAGGGGCAATTGACTGGGCTGGGAAAATAGAATAATAACGATACGCTCGATGACTTTCATAGTATTCATATGTGGCTCTTTACTTTCCGGCAAATAATTAACTTTGCGGCCTCATTCAAATTATAACAGTCAATGGCTCGATCAATAGCTACACTTTGCGCAGATAATATAAGGATGCTTTCAGCAGCCATGGTAGAAAGAGCCAGTTCCGGGCATCCGGGCGGCCCCATGGGTGGCGCTGATTATATAA
>JAJCYJ010000723.1 GCA_029262975.1 Saprospiraceae bacterium | reverse complement strand
TTTATACAACACAGGATTACATTGACATATTAAGTTCTCTTCTTGAAAAATGGGATATTGGCAATGTAAGTGACTTGAGGGATAATGGCGAAAAAGCCCGTGATTACCTTATGGCTCTTCCCGGAAGACTTCAAAGAGTATCAGACAGAGTCAAAATACCACAAAAACAGTACGAATTCAAATGGATAGGTGTAGATGCTTAGCATAGGCTATCCTGTACTTTTCTCTTAAAAAGTCAACGTTAAAAAATGACTTTAGCCTATAGAACAGTCCCGTGTTTTGGCGGTTTGAATAATACGCGGCCAATAAAATTATAAAATAGAACCGTCTTCTCATGGTTCTAAGCTCCTTAGTTTATTGATGTTACTTAAAGATTAATGAGTATTGACACTTCATCTTCGTGTCCATTTATATATATTCGACGCTTCATGAAAAAGTATGGCTCTATGAAATATCTATTTGGTCTATTAGTTTCCGTTTTCTTATTATGCTCATCATCATGTTCAGAGAAAGGCAAACTCAAAGTATTAGTATTTAGTAAGACAGAAGGCTTCCGTCACGAATCAATTCCGGCAGGAATAAAAATGTTCAAAGAATTTGGTAACACTCATGAATTTGAGATCGAAGCTACGGAGAATGCCAATGCATTTACGGACAAAAACTTACAAAATTATAAGGTCGTCGTTTTTCTAAATACGACTGGAGATGTGCTCAATAATGAGCAACAATATGAATTCAGAAGGTTTATTCAAGCTGGTGGGGGTTTTCTTGGAATTCATGCAGCAGCAGATACTGAATATAGTTGGCCCTGGTATGGTCAATTAGTAGGCGGATACTTTAATGGCCATCCCAATAATCCCAATGTAAGAGATGCTTCTATAGATAAGACAGAAAATGCTCATAGTAGCACCGCACATCTTCCAGATAGATGGGACCGTACGGATGAATGGTATAATTATAAGTCCTTGAATCCCAATATGACAGTGGTTCTGAACCTTGATGAATCTTCTTATGAAGGTGGAACCAACGGAGCAAGTCATCCGATAGCCTGGTATCATGAAATTGAAGGAGGGAGATCTTATTATAGTGGTGGAGGTCACACAGATGAATCCTATACGGATGCCAATTTCGTGCAGCATATTCTAAGTGCACTTGAATGGACCATGGGAGATAAGAAGGCCGTTGACTTCAACAAGCCTACGGTGATGCCTGCAGAAAATAGATTTGTAAAAGAGGAACTTGACAGTTATTTCAATGAACCTATGGAGCTCGATCTTCTTCCGGACGGCCGCATTGTATTCATAGAAAGAAAGGGAGTTATAAAATTATATGATCCGGCTACCGAGTCTACCAGGACATTGACACAAGTCGAAGTATACTCCGGTCAGGAAGATGGATTGATAGGCATGGCTGTAGATCCAAATTTTGCAGAGACGAAACATATTTTTCTTTGTTATTCGCATCCGACTGAAGTTCATCAATCTATATCAAGATTTACATTTAATACAGAAGCTGCTGCAGATAAAGTTTTAACCGACGAAAAAGTCGTGATCACAATTCCTACACAGAGGGATGAATGCTGCCACAGTGGTGGATCCATAGAATTTGATCATAATGGATACTTATGGGGGTCTTTTGGAGATAATACCAATCCACATCAGTCATCCGGTTATAGTCCTTCAGATGAACGTCCGGGACGAGCACCATTTGATGCTCAAAAATCATCGGCTAATACCAATGATTTAAGAGGAAAAATTATTCGTATTAAGGTCAATGAGGATGGTTCGTATGACATTCCGGATGGGAATCTATTTCCCAGAGATGGCTCGGAAGGTAGACCTGAAATATATGTCATGGGTTGTCGTAATCCATTCAGATACTCAATTGATCCGGAGACGAATTATGTCTACTGGGGTGAGGTCGGCCCTGATGGTAGAGATGACGGCGCCGATAGAGGCCCGCGAGGATACGACGAAGTGAATCAAGCCAAGAAACCAGGCTTCTTTGGTTGGCCACTTTTCATAGGAGACAATAAAGCTTATCATGAATATGATTTTGCAACTGAAAAATCCGGAGAAAAGTACAACCCTGATAAGCCGATAAATAATTCTCCTAACAATACTGGAAGCCAGGAATTACCACCAGCTCAAAAAGCGATGATCTGGTATCCATATGCTGAGTCCGAGGAGTTTCCTTTGGTAGGAAGTGGAGGTCGAAATGCAATGGCTGGTCCTGTCTATCATGCCGAGATGTACAAAAATAACCCGAATCGGTTTCCGGATTATTACGACGATAAGTTATTCATTTATGACTGGATGAGAGGCTGGATGATGGCTGTAAGTTTTGATGAGGATGGGGATATGAAGTCTATGGAACCATTTCTGCCATCAACAAAATGGAACAATCTAATGGATGTATTAATGGGACCGGAAGGTGATTTTTATACGTTGGAATATGGCACGGGATGGTTTACTGCAAATGACAATGCAATTCTTAGTCACTTGAAATATAACCCGGGAAATAGAATTCCACAGGCAAAGCTTTCCGTAGACAAGACTGCGCAGGCCGTTCCATTTGCCGTCCAATTTGACGCTTCAGAATCAAGTGATTCAGATGGAGATGACTTAAAATTTAGTTGGGATTTTGGTGATGGTCAATCTGGTAAAGGAGCCCAACCAGAGCATACATACGATACCCCCGGAAATTATGTAGCAAAAGTAACTGTTACTGATAAATCCGGAAGCGCCTCGACTGCTCAAGTTAAAATACTTGCAGGTAACACACCTCCGGAAGTGAACATAGAAATCGCCGGTAATCAAAAATTCTATTTCCCGGGACAACCTCTAAATTATAAGGTCATTGCTAACGATAAAGAAGATGGAGCCATCGATGAAACAAATGTCGCGTTAAGCCTGGATTATCTGGAGATGGGTTTTGATCTTACTTCAATAGCTCAAGGGCATATGGCTATGTCAGAATTAAAATCCGGGCATCCGGGTCAAATCTTAATTGGAGAATCAGATTGTGTAAGTTGCCATAAAATAGATGGTATCTCTGTTGGTCCAAGCTATACTGAAATTGCCAAAAAATATGGTGCCAAGAGAAGAAGAAATGTGCAGATCAACTATCTGGCAGAAAAAATCATCAAAGGTGGTGGCGGCGTATGGGGTGAAACTGCTATGGCAGCACATCCATCTATCAAGCCAAAAGATGCCGCACAAATGGCCACCTATATTTTGTCATTAGGAGAAGAAAAGAAAGAAATTGAATTACCAGCATCAGGCTCCTACACGTTGACGATTCCAGAAGGAAAAAAGCCCGGTGGAAAATTTGTTCTGATCGCATCCTATACAGACAAAGGTGCTGAAGGTGTTGAGCCTCTTCGGACCTTTTCTAATGTCATTCTTCGCGATGCGAATATTGCTTCTATAGATTTCGATCTGGCAGAAAATGCCACCAAATTTACTGTAACATCTCAGATGTCCCCCGGCTTGAAAGATCCATTTGATATTGTAATTTTAAATGATGAAGCCAAACTGGAATATGACAATGTCGATCTCACTGGTATCTCATCGATCGCAATGGTAGCCAGTGCACCTGCGATGTTTGCAGCTGGAGGAACATTTGATATATACCTTGACAATACAGATGGTGCGTCTATATATAGCGGCACCATTGAGACAACTACAGACATGACAGGAGCTACTCCAATTGTCTTTGGAGTAGGTAGCAATACAGGTGTTCATAAAATGATTGCCGTTTTTAAAAGCAATAAAGAAGGTGCACCCGTAGGAACACTTGTGAACTGGACCTTTGTGCCAGCGAAAGTTATGTAGTTATAATTTAGCAAAGACCTGGTAAGATGTTGAATCGAGTATCATTTGCGTTGACACTTTAGACAATGTGTTAAATCGAAAACAATGCCTTCTATCAATTTACAGGATAAGAAATTCAGAATGCAAACAAGTTCTGAAAATGGCGAAGTGAACGCGGCAACTATTTTTCATTATCGACAGAAAAATAATATTGTATGGGCAACCTATGAAGGTGGTGATATTCTATTTGGGACCTTAAGTGGAAGCATTAAAGATGACCACCTGACATTTAACTATCAGCATCAAAATTTAGATGGTGTCTTTATGACTGGAAAATGCAGAACCAGGATCGAGATCTCTGACCAGAAGATTGTATTGCATGAAGAATGGCAATGGACTTGTGCAGATAATTCTTCGGGATATTCAGTTTTAGAAGAGCTATGAACACCAAAAAGCAATTACGCAGGAATTATGATGAAATGAAACCCAGGATGGGTGTATTTCAAATTCGCAACACGGTCAATGATAAAATATATATAGAAGGTCATGTGGACATGGTATCAAGATGGAACCGTCATAAAACCGAATTGCGATTTGGGAGTCATAGAAATAAAATATTGCAAGGAGATTGGAATGAATATGGGGCATCCCAATTTGTATTTGAAGTCTTGTCAGAACTTCAGTATGAAGATGATAAAACCGATTATTCCAAAGATCTTATAGAACTTACCAAAATGGTCGCCGAAGAACTGGAGTCTTTTCAGATCACTGGTTATAATTCAATAAAGTAAATTCAGATTGATAGATCAATTTATTTGCTCTTTATAAATTAATTAAGAAGAAACTGTCGCTCCTACAGAGCTAATATTTCTTTCTTATAAATCCAGGATCTGACGACCTAGCTGAAATGCGTTGCCCCTCTGGGACTTTTCAAACGGTAAAGACTCAATATATCCCTTGTGAAAACTCCTGTAAGAACGATATGTCCTAGCCAGTGTCGCCAGAATCTGGAATCTGGTGAAATACTATGCAATTGAATGGAGTTGGCGGCATTTTTTGCTCCTTGCAAAAATGATGACAACTCGATAAACGAAATTCTGTATTAACACGAGCCAATTGATTTACACATAGCTCATATCTGCTTCAACAGCTCATTACTTTGTGCTCAACTCATTTTATATGGTCTCACAATCAAGGGTACTAACAAAGCTTGCAGGATACAAATAACAACGCCAATCTGATCAGTCGTGCCATGAGGTTCACCAAACGCGAGCAACATGATTTGTATTGGAAGCAAACCATAAAGTATTATAAACCATCGATTATTTTTTCTATTCCAACCGATATCGGGGCTTTCTAAAGACAAATCTTTACGAAAAACAAAAGCAATAAGTCCGAGCGCAAACAGCCCCAAAGGAAGAACTAAAGATAATAATGAGACATGGACATTTAAAGTATCACCATGAAACATTGTATCACCGTTAACGGCAATGTCAAAAAAAAGATTTCCAAAAACAAATAAGTACCATATGATCACAAGTATTTTATGCACCATTCTATTTTTCATCCAATAGAAGGACAAAAACAGGAAGAGGTAGAACACAAATTGAATAAATATAAAAAGTAAACTCCATGTAAGACCGGCGCCCGAAATAGCGAATCCATAAATCGTCGTTCCCCATTGATAAGAAGTGCCATCACAAATACTTCTTATTAGCGGAAGCCAGACAATTAAAAAAGTGAAAGAAATAACAAACAATAAGAGGTTAAACCAAAGGTTATTTGGTTTATGTGCTTTAAGTTTTAACATGATTATATTATTTGATTTACATGGAGACTTTCGGATCAACCATTTAGTAACACAAAATGTAGTATTTGGGATGAAAATCTCATATCAGTGACGAATTCGTCGCTCAACCCATTATAAAATCAGCTATTCCTTTCTCAACTTCGCCAATCGCCCTGCATATTTTTCAGAAATTGGGATTTCTCGATCCATCGAATCAAGCAGAACAGTTTCACTTCCAGACCGTCTCATGTGTTTTATCACTTTAGTCTGATTTATAATAAAAGAGCGGTGACATCTTTGTACCGGTGTTTCAAGCAATTGTTTTTCCATGGACTTCATCGTGGAACGGAGCAACACCATTTTTAGGGTTTTTCTTTCCATAAAATGAACGGCAACATAATTTTCCTCACTTTCAATATAAAGTAAGTTGTCCAGGGATAAAGAGAGTTGGTTCTTACCGTTATCAGAAAGAAGATTAATCAGGACAGAAGGATTTTTACCTCTTTCTAATCGAAGTTTCTTATTAGTTTCCCGATATATAAAATATAGTATCAGTCCGGAAGTCGGGATTAATAACATAGCAGGCACATCCACCAAAAAATTAAAATAACTCTTCCATATCCAATCATGCCAGTCCCCTAGAAAGTTATAGAAAATGAATGAAATAGATGCACAATAAAGAGAAACCAAGACATACCAGATTAGCACATGAATCAATGACCACGATGACATCAACCACGTTCTCAAGAAAAATTCAGAGCATATCAATGAAATCATGATTACAATGGCCACAGAAAAGGTAGCTATTAGAAAATGAAAATTTATAGAAAATTCAGGGTCATGGTTATTGATACCAAACGGTTGAAAGAATGTGAGAAATCCAAAACTATAAAATCCGATAAAAAGAACAAATAACCATTTGTCTTTATTAGAGCGTAAAAATGTTACTTCTTCAAAGAGATTCACACTATTCCATTTTTCCTAAAAGTGCATATTAAGCATTTTCTTAGAATTCCAATATCTTTAAATAGAACATCTCTTCGTATTGCACAAAGGGCTTCTTTTCAAAAATTTAAGAATTAGTTATTTGTGCAAAAAATAGCTTTTCTAAGATTCAGTCATGCAGCTTTACTAATCTTCGAAAGTTTAGTAAAGCTGGTCATATGGGTAAATTAAGGGTGATAGTAGTACCAACTCCCACTTTGCTTTTCACATCAATGATTCCTCCATTTTGATTAACTAAATCCCGACATAGAATTAGGCCCAATCCAGCACTTTGCTCCCCACTAGTGCCATTCCTACCCTTCATACTCAATCCATTTAATAGATTACCAACTTGCGAATCCGACATACCTATTCCAGTGTCAGCAACTATCAACTGAGCTGTTCCATTTTTCGATGAAGTAATAAGTTTGACCTGCTCTCCTTGATCACTAAACTTGATTGCATTGCTGACAAGATTTCTTAATACAGTATTAATAGCAGTTTCATCAACATAGGCTGTAACATTATCGGGTGCATCGATAATCAACTCAATTTTCTTTCTTTTCGCTGTTCCTTCAAAAAGTGCGCAATTATTTTCAGCAATATTTTTTAAAATCACTTCCTTGGGTTGATACGGAAATGACCCCATTTGTAGCATAGACCAATTGAGTAAATTGTTCAACGTTTCTGTAAGGTATTTCGAAGTTTGTTCCATACTCCCTCCAAGCTCTTTCAGACGTGATATCTGATTTGTCTCCAACAAATAATTTATCTGCTCATCTAGTCCCTGGAGACTAAATAACGGTCCTCGCAAATCATGTCCAATGATGGAGAAAAGGCGATCTTTGGCAGAATTCAGTTTGTCTAATTGATCATTTTGCAATTCAACAGTTTCTTTTTCTTTTTGTAATTGAATAGAGAATTGCTCCTGCATTTGCAAATGCCGATTTTTCAATTGTCTTTGTCGATAAAAAAAACCCGCCAACAATAAAAAAAATGCTGTGCCTCCAATACCAAGAATTGTTCTAGTCCTTCGCTGCTCTTCAAGCATTTGTACCTCTTTATATTTCTCTTCCAGTTCGAAGGCCTTTTCAATTTCTGTTGCATCCACTTTTCTATTAGCCCAATAGAGACTATCCTGATAAAGCATGGCCACATCGGCATAATTCAATGCCTCTTCCGGTTGTCCGGATGCTGTATATAATTCCATTAAAAACTGGGCGGCGGGTACCACATAATAATAGCGACTAATACTTTTTTCAAAATTTAGATATTTCTTGGCAAAGAAGATGGCTTTTTGATAATCCTGATAATAGTAAAATTGAATCCTGGACAAGTATCCATTCATCATAGCCTCGACATTTACATTCCCGTTTTTTTGGGCAATTTCTAAAGCAATCAATGTCGATACTTCAGCTTGTACATAATTTTCTATATCTAAATATGTTATAGCAAGAAAAGAATGCAAGAGAAGTTTTTTGGCATCGCGTGTCCGCTCATCTTTGAGCGCTGACAATAAGGTTTCTGCATTATTAAAATATGAAATCTTTTTGTCCATATTGAGCACAATACTTCCCAGGCCTATATAAGCAGTTATCATTTCTTCGACATTGTCAATATTCTTAAAAACTGACAAGGCCTGTTCACCCAAATTAAAATATTCGTCTTTTTGATTTATTTTTAAATGAACATTTGCCAGGTTCCACAAGACTTTCCCAATAACCAGGGAATCTTGTAATTTTTCGGCCAGATTCATTGTTATTTCTGCACACTCCAATGCTTCCTTGTGATAATTGAAATATCGATAGACCTCTGTCAACGAATACATTACATCCATCCTGTCTTCGACGCTTCCGTATTCATCTATTATAACCCGGGCACTTAATACATTTGATAATGCTTTTTCTTCATTTTGAATAGTGCGATAGAAAATCGCCAGTTTATTCAGTGATTTAGCTTCTCCAATATGATACTCGATTTCACTAGCCAAAGAAATTGCTTGCAAACCATCCTCTTCATTAATAAAAGGCTGATATTTCGGTGTACTCTGGATCAGAGAATCTACAATTTTTTTTCCTTGTTCAAACTCCGAACTATTTTGGCAAATACCTTCGGTGCTTCCAGAAAATAAAAGTAAACCATAGAAAATATAGAGGACAGAAAGTTTCAAGAGTAATTCATTTTTCAGTTATACAGAATGACGAGCGCGCTTTTTTAGTTCAACAGTAGTACGAAGCAAATTCCAACTTTACTAAACTCTAGAAATTTAGTAAAAAAATAAAAGGAATGACCTTCTAAATATCCGAATTATGTAATCTACAACCAATTTGGGACATAAAAATATTCTAAATTAACTCTTGAGTTTTATACATCGGGCAATAAAGGCAACTTTTTTCGAAAAATTAATTACTTATTCATCTGATAAATTCCCTCTTCCTATAAATAAGTTGTCACTTAAATGTCTAATTCATTCTTTTAACCTCATAATTAGAACAGAAAGCTCATTGCACACACGAGTGAATTAATTTGATTGGTAACTATGTCTTAAAACAGTTCCTAACCTGGAGAAAGATGGATCTGACTTATCATATATTTGACCAGAGATAATAATTTGATTGATCCCATCGGCAAGAATATGTGGCTGTTCAAAAGATGCTTTATTTTTTACTTTCTTTGGGTTAAAAATAATCAAGTCCGCAACTAACCCTTCTTCGATCTTCCCACGATCCTTCAATCCGATTACTTCCGCAGGCAAACCAGACATCTTATATATTGCTTCTTCAATTGTTAAAAGAGAATCACGTACCACATAATCTTCAATGACTTTTGCGAAAGATCCATATCCCCGAGGGTGATGCATAGTAGGACTACCATCAGATCCTATCATAACCTGGGGATGCAATAGTAGATGTTCTTGTAGTTCCTGATCCATTACGAAATAAGCGGCACTAGCTCCATAGGGACCAATAATATCCCTTAGAATAATTTCAAATGGTCTGTTGTACTCTTCTACGAGGTCTTGCAATGTCTTGCCTTTATAGGGCCCTGTCCCAAAAAGAGTAGCTTCAGGGCCATTGCGTTTGGTGATTTTTGATTTTAAAAATTTGAGCAATTCCTCTCCCCTTGTTGATTTTATCTCTGCATACTTCTTTGGGTTTTTCGCCCATTCAGGAAAGACTATTCCTATCCCTGTATAGCTGGCATTATAGGGATAAAAATCTGCGGTAATTTTTCTATGTGAAGAGCTGCCTTTTTCAATTTTTTTAAGAATCTCTTCGGCACGTTTTTTCCCTTTACCATATACTACTTTCAAATGAGAGATATTAATATTACAATATTCAGACAAGTCAATCATCTCATCAAGGGATTGCTCAATAGCATCATCATCTTCATTTCTGATATGGCTTGTAATAATTCCGTCATATGCTCCTGCTTTTTTTGCAATTGCAATTAACTCTGCACTGTCTGCATAGTAACCAGGCAAATATTCCAGACCCATTGATATCCCCCAACAACCTGCCTTAAAGGCATTGTCCAGCAGTGTCGTCATTTGCTCAATTTCTACTTTCGTTATTGACGCTGCTTGTCCTATCCCACTTTCATGTCTGACCGTGCCATGTCCTATAAATGGGAGGATATTGACCCCTGTACCACGTTCAGAAACCTTATTCATCCAATTATCCATTGCTGCACTAGTAACACTTGATCCATCCATTCCAAGGGCTATAGAAGTTACACCCATCAAGAGAAAATTTTCAAATTCCGGCGTTGCCAGTGGATCACCATGGGCATGAATGTCAATAAATCCCGGACTAATTATGCGTCCAGTTGCATCAAGAATTACATCCGCTGAAACACGGATTTTATGATCGGTAATTATATCAGTAATTCTTCCCTGATTTATAAGCACGTCGCCAATATACCCGGGGGCACCAGTTCCATCTATTATCAAACCATTTTTGATCAGTATTTCTCCTTTCAAAGATGGAATGTTCTGCGCACGACAAGATGTACACACAAGAATTCCGATAGCTAATAAAACAGAAATTGTCGAGGAATTACGTGATAAAATGTTTCTAAACAACTTTTTAATTCTAAATATTATTATCGCGATTAATATACCGACTGGTATCCAATGAATAGGCTCCGTATCTGCCCTTTTAAGATAGGTGGTCAGAAATATGGTCCATATCCAATACCCTCCTATTGTGTGTAACCATTTCCAATATACCGGATTCAGATATCGAGCAAATGAATCAAAAGAAGTTAATAACATACTGACTACAAAAAAGTAGGCGATGCTACCTCCAATGATAGAACTTTTGGCAGCTAAGTTAAATACAGGATGAAAAAATGATTGTAACAACAGGATAAAAACAAGGTGAATGAGGTGAATTATGGCGAAAGAAATTCCGATATATTTCCGATTCATTCTGAGCCACCATGACTGTGAATTTTTAAAATATTCATGAATCATAGAAGCACTGAATGCAAGGCAAAATAACGTAAAGCTGATTCTCGCAGACCACCTGATCAGATGTCTCAATCCTTCTTCGCCATATCCAAACAGCATTACTATGATCCCGAAAAAGATGATAGAACCTGTGATAAGCCATATTACCAGATCAGTGGCCCAAATTCCGCGTGAATTACTTTGGGGGCTTGTCATGTGATTTTCATTATTAGGACGTGGAAACATTTCATATATCAAACTGAATCACAATTTAATGCTTACTACCATATGGCGTACCTATGGGGCACGCAAATTATATGGCGTACCTATCGGCACGCTACCGAAATGGCGTACCTATCGGCACGCTACCCTTATGGCGTACCTATGGGGCACGCTACCGATATGGCGTACCTATCGGCACGCTACCAATGGCACGCATGGGATTGTTGGTAAAAACATCTAATTTTCGGTTCTATGAAGGTAGGAAATCAGAATTACAGGACGATCTGGGTTAAAAGAGGAAATAACAAAATCATTCAGATTATCGATCAACGAACTTTGCCGCATACATTTATAATTGAAGCATTAAGCACTGTTCAAGATGTTGTCAGAGCCATAAAGGATATGCATGTGCGTGGAGCAGGTCTTATCGGAGCCGCCGCCGGATATGGTATGTATTTGGCAACTATTGAAGCAACAGCTATGGAATCATTTGATGAATATATGGCAAAGGCAGCAAAACAATTATACAATTCCAGACCTACTGCTGTGAATCTTGAATGGGCCATCAACAAGCAACTTTCTACTATTAATCAACAAAAAACACCTAAAGAAAAGATTAATGCTGCATTCTTAGGTGCTAATGAAATAGCTGATCAAGATGCAATTGCATGTAGAAATATAGGTGAACACGGTTTATATTTGATCAGAAAACTTGAAAAAGAAAAAAAGGGAAAAACAATCAATATTCTAACTCACTGCAATGCTGGCTGGCTTGCTTTTGTAGACTATGGATCTGCCACAGCACCAATTTATGCCGCCTTTGATAAAGGCATCGATATTCATGTATGGGTGGATGAGACCAGACCAAGAAATCAAGGTGCCAGATTGACTGCCTGGGAATTAGCGCAACACGGTGTACCCCATACAGTAATAACGGATAATACCGGAGGGCATTTAATGCAACAGGGATTAGTGGATATGGTCATAACTGGAACCGACCGAACTACCTACACAGGCGATGTGGCTAATAAAATAGGTACCTATCTTAAAGCGCTCGCCGCAAAAGATAATAACATTCCATTCTATGTAGCCCTCCCATCTTCAAGTTTTGACTGGAATATACACGATGGTATAAAAGATATTCCTATCGAACTAAGAGATCAGGATGAAGTCAAATATATAGCAGGATTGTGCGATGGAAAGATTAAAAAAGTATTGCTGACGCCCGTCGAAAGCAAGGCAGCCAACTATGCTTTTGATGTAACCCCTGCCAGGTTGGTAACCGCCCTTATTACTGAAAGAGGCATATGTGCAGCAAGTGAATCCGGCATAAGGAGTTTGTTTCCAGAAATCCTAAAAGAATAACCCGTATGAATATTTTTATTTATACCCAATTTGCATTTAAATCAATATCAGATGAACATTCTCAAGATAATTTAATTTAAGTTCGAGATATCTCTATAAATCAAGCAAATACCCTATGACCAAATCTATAGTCGCTTTTGGAGCGAGTAACAGCAAAAAATCAATTAATAAAAAGCTTGCTGAATATGCTGCAGGCCAGGTCCCTGACACACATGTTGACTTTCTCGATTTAAATGATTTTGAAATGCCGATATACAGTATTGACAGGGAATTAGAAAATGGCATTCCTGAATTAGCTTCTAATTTTAAAAATCGAATTTCTAATTCTGATGGAATTATAATATCATTTGCTGAACACAACGGCAGTTATTCTGTAGCTTTTAAAAATGTCCTCGACTGGGTATCGCGAATAGATAAAGATATTTGGGCTAATAAACCTATGTTTCTCTTGTCTACATCTCC
>JAJCYJ010000722.1 GCA_029262975.1 Saprospiraceae bacterium | reverse complement strand
ATTTCGTCTTTATAGAAAAATTCTTTCGTTGTTTTTATCATTTTATTTACCTTTTATTCTTATTAATTATTTAAAAAAAAATACTTTGTCTGTTATTCAAAAAAAATTTAATTGGTTGTAAAAATCTGATAATCTATTACGTTGAACTACCCCAATAAATTAAGAGGTTAATGAGCTAACTTTGCATTAAAATTCAAATTTCTTATTTACTAGGAGCCGAACCTAAACCTATAGTCGCTGCTTTAAACCAAACTTCTGAATAGCTTCCATTTGCATATTGCTTTTTTAAATCTCCATCATAAATTTCTGACCCCGTACTCCAAACCATATTCGAAGCAGGGTCTTTTCCATTCGTTTGATTATAAACGCCTTGCTTAAAATAATTCAATTCGCCAGCATACGCATTTTCGCGCTCCACACCACCTTGACCAATTGGTACAAATAAATCTTGAACTTGCCCGGGAATATCAGCCTTTGTTGTGTATTCAGATTGTATCAAGTTTTTAGTGAATCTAGTTGTGTCGTGGCCTTCACTTGCGAAGGTGAGGTACATGATACCTTCATGAACATTGATTTCATAGCTAAACTCCTCACCTAACTCAATCCCATTTTCAGGTTCTTCAGGATAGTCCGTCGGACTCGATCCAACTACAGACATATCGTAACCCCAAACTGGAGAAGAATAATCCCATCTTCCTGAATTGTCATCACCTGCTGTGTTGATTTCATAATTCCAAAAGACCGAACCTTTTTTGTGACCCGGAAATTTTTTGTAAAAGATTTTACAAGGTTCATTTTCATGTCCTTCACCACTATGAATTTGTCCGATAACCGTCGAATAAGAAGCTGGCACTCTTGCATCGCCCGAGGTGGAAACGTGCATAACTTTTAATGTGCCTGATAATTTACCTCCTTGTTCAGGCGTCCAATCTCTTTTTTCATGTAACTCTGTTCTCGTATTACTGGAGTTTTTTGATGTGACTCCAGAGTTTGGCGTTTTATATATTACCCAACGCATAGTACCATCTATTACAGTATAGAAAAAATCTTTATGTTCGAAGTTAACGAGTTCTTCAACATTCGTTCCATCCCCCAATAACATTTTAAATTTATCCATAAAAGGAATAATCTCACTGGGATAAACTGTTTTACCACTTAAGCCATCATTAGCCTGAAAATACCCAGCATTCGATACAGCATCATCGCTGACATAGATACTAGCTGATTTAAACCAAACCTCAGCGTAATTTCCATCTGCATATTGTTTTTGAATATCACCGCCATGGGTTTCAGCACCAGCACACCAGACTTTATTTACTACAGGGTCCTTTCCATTCGTTTGATTGTAAGTTCCTTGCTTGAAAAATAGCCCCTCACCCAAATAAGCATTTTCTCGCTCCACTCCGTCTTGACCAATTGGCACAAACAAATCTTGAACTTGCTTAGGCATATCAGCCTTAGTGGAGAATTCTGATTTAATTAAATTTTTTGTAAATGATTTAGTTTCATGCCCTTCACTCGCGAATTTCAAACTCATAATACCATCCTTCACCTCTACTTCATAAGACAATTCTTCCCCAAAATCAATACCGTCCATAAGTTCCTCTGGATATTCATTTTTATCAAGACCGACCACAGAGAAATCGTAGCCCCAAACTGGGTAGGAATAATCCCATCTTCCTGAATTGTCATCACCTGCTGTGTTGATTTCATAATTCCAAAAGACAGAACCTTTCTTGTGACCGGGAAATTTTTTGTAAAATAATTTAAACGGTTCGTTCTCGTGTCCATCGGCACTATGAATCTGACCAATGACTACAGAGTAAGAAGCCGCTACACGAGCATCACCCGTAGATGATACATTCATCACTTTGCACGTAGCCGTTAATTTAGCATCAGTCATAGGGGACCATTTTTTGGATTGAGCTAATTCGGTTCTTGTATTGTTTGAAGTTCCATGCGTGTTTCCTGCATTGGGTGTTTTATAAACGATCCAATCACTTTTACCATCATTAGTAGCGTAAAAGAAATTTTTATTTTCAAAATCAATTGGATGGCCGGCATTTGAACCATCTCCTAAAATCAGTTTAAATTGATCGAAAAATGGAATGACGTCACTTGGATAAACGGATTTTTGAGTTGTTGCTTGATTGGCTTCTTTGGCTGTATTGGAACAACTATATAGTATTAAGAAAACACCAAGGATAAAGAAGATTGGCGTTGATCTGCTATTTTTTTTCCTCATTTTCTATTTTACATTTTATAAAGACTCTATGATTGCAATGACTCCGGTATATGAAATGACACATGAAAAAACTAATGCCATGAACATTCCAACATTCAGTAAAAACGACGCTTTGTGTTTGCCCATCAAGTTTTCTCGGTTCAACAAGATTATAATTCCAATGATGACCAGGGGCAGCACAAACACATTAAAGACCTGGCTCAAGATCTGAGCATTAATTGGGTTCGCCCCAAAAATGGGCACTGTTAATGCTACAATACATGCTATTGCTGTTATTATCCGAAATTGCTTTGATTTAATATCTAAAATTCCGGATTGGTAATCTGCAATTAAAATAGGTGTGATCATCAGTATTGGGAATATAGATGACAATCCAGCTCCTAGTGTTCCAACTAAAAATATGGTCACCGCAAATTTTCCTAGCACCGGTTCTAAAGTATAAATCATATCAAACACTTTAGTGATCGTCTTGCCCTCCCCATACAAAGTTGTCGCTGCAATTGCCATAATCGACCCACTAATAAAAAATATTAGCAAAGCAGCATAAATAGAATCTTTGCTCTGGTCTTTCAAATTGTCAATGGTCCAGCCTTTTCCTTGTATAAACAAGGGGCGGGACAAAAATGTAGCGGCAGCCATTGTCGTTCCTACAAATGCTGCGACCAGCATTTTCCCTCCCGGCACATCAGGTATTGAAGGCACCATTCCGGATGCAATCATCGCTGGATCCGGTAGTACAATAAAGAGAGAGATTATAAAAGACAAAGCCATAAGTGTTACAAAGAATATGAGGACTTTTTCAAGTACGCTATATTTGCCTAGCCACAAAATATAGTACATCAATCCGATAACCAGGATTCCAATTACCAAAATGAGTATATAGGAATGTTTTTCAGAGGCAGGAAAAAAGAGAACGATCGACTCAAAAATTGCGTTAGCAGATATTCCTAAAATACCAATTAACGAATTCCACTGGCCAAAGGTTATTCCAATTATAATTAGAATAGCAATAACATTTCCAAATCTAATATTCTTCCTGATGCCAAAAAGAGCCGTTTGACCGGTAACCAGGGTATATCTGCCATATGCTTCCATCAACACCCATGAAAACAAACAACTTAAAAATAACACCCATAGTAATTCCATTCCATAGTTGTTACCCGCTACAATCATCGAAGTCACACTTCCGGTTCCAATTGTATAGCCGATTGCCATGATTCCCGGACCAATTCCGAGAAGCAAAAGGCTTAATTTTTTAAGTATGGAAGTCTTGTTCGACATCGATTTCTAATACCTCAAATTCTTGAATCAAGTTACAGAAGTGGAGAACTCTTTAAGCTCCCCACTTCATGCAGCTTGTATGAAAAAACTATTTAATCTAATTTCATACGATGGGATCCGAATACGATCCTCACCACTAGTCAATGTTAAGGATGTATTACTTCTAAATTAGAAAACTTAACTTTTAAAAATAATCCTTTGTCTTTTGTTAGAAGAAAAATAATTAATACCCATCATTTTGGGTAATTACACCAAAGCTGGCCAGGACTTCTGAAGTTGGAATTGGAAACAAATGATATCGACTATCAATCGTTTCTCCCATTTCAGCGTCAACAGTACCGGTTCTAACCAAATCAAACCATCTCTGGCCTTCAAAAGCTAACTCAAGTCTTCTTTCATCAGCGATAGCTGCTCTAACTTCAGCTTGTGAAGATGCAGTCGAATTAGCTAAACCTGCTCTGGTTCTAATCTTATTTAATTCGACTAGCGCTGCGGCTGTATTTCCATTCTCATTCAATGTTTCTGCATACAACAGTATAACATCTGCTAGTCTTAGTTCTATCCAGTCGTGATCAGGACCTCCGGTCTGAGGAAATTTGGGAGAAGCCATTGTTCCTTCATCAATAGTTACAGCTCTTCTTAAGTCAGTATCTCCACCAACTTCACTAGCATCAAAAGCAGCGATTAAATCCGCATCTAATGGGGTAAGAGATTTTGTATCAAGTCCAGCAGACCATGACCAAAACTCCGAAAAGCCATATTGGTCAGGTACAGAACTTGATATTTGGGTTGCATAGATGATTTCTGAGTTCAAATCATTATCTACACCAAAAATGTCAGCAAAATTTCCTTGTAAATTAATCCCGGCACCAGCAGCCCCGGATACCACAGCGGCAAGATGTGATTCGGCATTGCCAAAATCACCCATTTGCATATACACTTTACCGAGCATTCCTTGAGCTGCGTATTTAGAAGCTCTTCCATTTATTATTTGAGTCCCTAAAGCTGCTATAGCATCTTCTAAATCCGGAATGATCACGTCATTATAGACAGTACCAGCCGGTTGTCTTACTAAAATAGATTCATCTGTGGCACTTGGTGAAGCAAATAAATTCACCGGAACAGCACCAAACACACGTACCAATTTGAAGTATGCCAGAGCTCTTAAAAACTTAGCCTCACCAACCTCAGTTCCATCTGAAGAATTTTCAATTACATCATTCGCACTTAATATTGACCTGTATAAAGCTGTATATAAAGGGCCGAAAAACTGACTCTCCATTACTGTTAAATTAGGGCCGTATATATCGAATTCAGTATATGGATCTTCATCCATAAAAGCATTGTCAGATCTGAAGTCGCCCATCACCGCCATTGGCGTAACAGATCCGTGCTGATAGAAATATGCAGCATTCAAGACACCCTCAAAATCAGTTAATGAATTTGAACTTGCAATATTTGGTGGGAATTGTTCCAAATCCTCAGTACAAGCCATTACAAACAGTAATGACACTAATATTATATATAAATTTTTCATTGATTTATTATTTAGAATTTAACATTTAGTCCTAGTGTAAAGCTTCTTACTATCGGACTTGCTCCTACTTGTACCCCGTATGTCGTTGGTCCCAGGTAACCACCATTGGTGATCTCTACACCTTCCGGATTAAGTGAAGTGTAATTAGACCCCATTAAATACAACAAATTAGTGGCTGCCGCATATACTCTAAGCGAACCTACACTACCCCAATTTGGATTAAGCGTATAACCTATGGTAATGTTTCTTAAGGCTATATAAGACGCATCTTGTATTTGTGAATCCAGAGCATTTCTTGGTTGTTCATAGTGTAGTCCATTATGATCAGCGATACCATCGTTTTCAGAATCAAAACTATCACGAACTCTTGGACCAAATTGTGATTGCCAGTAAATAGGGTCGACATTCCAAACATCTCCTCCCTGGGTGCCTTGAAACTGGAGAGAGAAGTCATAATCCTTATAAGACATTTGACTATTCAAACCCCAATAAAAATCTGGTGTATTTTGACCTATTTTGACTAAATCTCCACCCTCTTCGACGGTTCTTGTTCTATCAATTATTCCATCACCATTTTGATCTACGATGTAATATGCTGAACTATTGATGCCAATTGAGCGAGTCGGGTCTTCTATATATTGCGTTTCGACCTGTCCAACGGTTTCTAATCCCCACATTTCACCAATTTCTCCTCCAACGTAATTCCTAAACACAGGAGCCCTGCCGGACTGTCCATAAAGTGCTCGTGGCAGTTCATCCAGATTCCCCAGATCCGTAATTTCTGTATTTACTGTGGACAAATTAGCGCTTACGTTCCAACGTAGATTACGGTTATTGATAACCGCGGCACCAAGCTCTATTTCCAATCCGGAACTTTTAACATCACCAGAATTAAGTACTATGGAAGTCGTACCTAGTACCTCAGAAACGCTTTGATTTATTAATATATCCTCGATATTAGAGGTATAATAATCTACACCTATTGTATATCGACTACCCAGGAAACCTAAATTAACACCGAAGTTGGTCTCTGTATTGGTTTGCCAGGTTAAATCCGGGTTTCCAATATTTGCCGGGATTAGAAATCCAGTCCCTAATACTGTTGCTTGAGGATTTAAGAGACTTAATGAACTGTAAGACCCCAAAAAAGAAGTAGTTCCTAAAGATCCGGTGCTGAATCGTAGTTTTAGATCAGTTAGAAAGTTTGAGTTATAAAATGATTCGTTATGTACATTCCATCCTAAAGAAAGAGCTGGGAATATTTCGTGTCTGTTATTCGCCCCGAATCGGGAATCGCCATCTCTTCTGACTGATACTGATGCTAAATAACGGTTGTCATACGCATAATTAATTCTTCCAAATACGCTCTTCCTGGCAATAGTCTCATCTCGTTCCGATATGTTAATATCCGCAGGATCTAAGAGTGCATAATTTAAAGGCTGGCCATAAGGTATATTATTTGAAGCGTTTAAATAAATCTCGCCGATATAGAAATTTTGAAATTCCATTCCAGCAACAACAGCGATGTCATGACCTCCCAATACTTTCGCATAGTTCAAAGTAGTTTCACTTAATACTGAAGATCTTTTTGTATCTCTCGTTTGTAAGCGGGTTTGATTACTACGTGCTCTTGAATCAAACTCAAGAGTTCTGGAAAAGAAGCCTCGAGTATCTCTCAAATCTCCACCCAGAACGGTTTTAATATCTAACCCATCAATGATGCTGAATTGCAAATATGAACTAACATTCCCGAAATACGTTTTTTGAAAGGAGTCCGTGTTGTCAAGCTTCGTTGCAGGACCTGCATCTCCTGACCCTCCGATACCATTACCACTTCTCCCATAATGCCAGTCCTGCGCGGTCATGCCAGGCTCCAGTGTATAGATACTATTATTAAAAGGTGCATCACCTCCTCTATAGCCAGAATCAAATCCAGCCAATCCTAAACCCTGTGCTTGCTGATCCAATTGTTGAACGAAATCAATTGATGCTTGAGTGTGGTAAATAGGATGAACGCTATACGCTCTCAAGAGATCCCTCATGTCATGACCTACGATTTCTCTATCACCCACGAATCCGTTGGCATTTATTCCAGCCTTAAACTTCCCACCCAAGTTAGCATCGACTTTCAAACGTGCATTATATCTTTCAAACCCTTGTCTGATGACAACTCCCTCAGTGTTCAAATACCCAACCGATGCAAAGTATTTTACATCATCTGTGCCTCCGGCCATGCTGAAGTTATGGCTTTGACTTTTACCTGATCGGAAGAGCCAATCTTCTACCGCCACGACATCAGGTGAATTTCTAAAGGCATTTATCCTATAATTCACTATAGCTGGGTCTACTTCAGAAACATCATATGAACCGTCGGCTATACCAGCATCCAATATATCAGCCCATTCTCCGGCTGTCTTAAGTTGATCAACATCGCCTACGTATCTACTGGAGGTGCTTACGTAACTATCGTAACTAAGATTTACTTTACCAGATTTTCCTGATTTGGTAGTAATCAAAATAACGCCATTTGCCCCCCTGGAACCATAAATGGCAGCTGAAGCAGCATCTTTCAATACCTCAACACTTTCAATATCGCTTGGGTTCACAGTAGCTAAACTTCCTGAAATCGGATAACCATCCACAACAATTAGCGGATTGGAGGCACCTGAAATAGATGAAGCTGCTCTAATTTGAATCTTTGGATCTGCACCAGGTTCTCCATCTTGATTTTGAATCAACACGCCTGCCAATTTACCTGCTAAGGCATCATCTACACGATTAGCCTGAATAGCTGCAACATCAGCGCCTTTTATCTGTGCAATTGCGCCGGTATTATGCGACTTTTTCCGAGTGCCATAACCTGTAACTACGACCTCTTCCAATAAAGCGCCCTCGGCGAGAATTATTGTAATGTCAGTTTGAGAGCCAACGACAATCTCTTGTGAAGTAAATCCCAGATAGCTTATAACCAACACATCAGTTGGTTCTGCATCTACTTCAAATGTGCCATCGATGTCGGAAACTGTACCTCTGTCAGTACCTTTTACAAGGATGTTTGCTCCGATAACCGGAAGGCCATCAGACTGTGAAGTAATGGTTCCTCTTACGGAAGCGAACATTTCTTCATATTCAGCATGGCCAGAAATGTCTGCCGATGCCGGAAAACTTAACCCTACAAAGAATAAACTCATCAATATAAACTTGAAGGAGCTACTTTGGGTCAGATAATGGTGAATTTTCATACTAAAAAATTAATTTTATAAAGATTTCGATTTAACATAAATACAATGTGGTCGGAATTGGGGCGGGATGACATGATGTTCGATTCTAAATTTTTGAAGGATTCAGAAGAATTTCTGTCTAAGTCTCATAGTGGGTTAGCATGTCGAATATGCTAACCCTTTTTATTATTTATATGCCATTTTCTTTATTTTTGGATTGATTAATTGTCATGCTAAATTCAAGTACATCGTCTAAGTGATTTCGCATAGCATTTCCTGCCGTTGTTACATCCTGGTTTATGATATAGTCCAATATTTCCTGATGCTCCTCAACGGTTTTTTGAAATGTTCGAGCATCACATACTTTAAGGTCAATAAAGTTTTTGATGATATCCGGAGTGATAATGAGCATAAGAGAATTCAATGCTTTGTTTTTGCTTGCTTCTGCAATCCTTAAATGAAAAAGCAAGTCCTCTTCTACTGCCTGTTTTCCTTCAGCGATTTTTGCCTCATAGTCCGCTAAAGCATTTTTAATAGCTACTATATCATCAGCTGTACGTCTTTTTGCCGCAAATTGTGCTGCATTCACCTCAAGAATTACCCTGGTTTCAACAAGAGACGCAAAATCTGCAGTTTCCAATTTTAAAACATCAGTAATCAATCCTTCAAGTGCCCGTAATCCCATTCCGGCTACTATAGTTCCGCTTTGAGGGTGTGTCTTTAGAATTCCATAAAATTCCAATTTTTGGATGGCCTCTCTTACAGGTCCGCGACCGACACCGAGATGATCGGCCAATTTGCGTTCTGAGGGTAGTTTGTCCTCCGGTTTTAATTCTCCTGATATGATTAAATCCCGGATTTGGCGGATGATTTTATCCACCGGTTTTTCGATTACAATTTTCTGTAGATTATCAAGCATAGTGATCAAAGTTGATAAAATATTGGTCAACTGGTGGTTGGTTTACCAATATTTGGTTGACCAAATATAGTAATTAGATTTAGTTGTGCAACTAAATGAGAAGAATTATTTCTTTTTTTAGCGTGTTAAATATTTTTCTGATGCTTCAGTAAACTTGGAACCCCCTTACCTCATAAATTCCAATAAAATTACTGAGCAGGGTAAGATCCGTCCTATAAATGATTTACATTCATATTAATTATTATCATAATATGTTTTCTTTTGCACAAGACTATCCCCCTTCGGAGGGGGCGCAGGGGTTGGACGACACCAAAATTTATTAAATGACTTTGAGGCTCGTGTAATACTTTGGTACTATAAGAAAGCAGACATAAAATGCAGGATGCCATGATCCCACTTTCTAAAGGCGTTGCCAAAGGAGGGGTGAACGACCGATCCCGCAGGGTCGAGTACGACAGTGCTCGAAGGGAAGAACGACTGATCCCGCAGGGTCGAGTGCGACAGCGCTCGAAAGGAGTGAATGCGTAAGCACTTATACAATGCTATAATAATTCAATGACGAAAGGAGTGAATGCGTAAGCACTTATACAATGCTATAATAATTCAATGACAAAAGGAGTGAATGCGTAAGCAAATCCTCCGCCCGTTGGGCACCTCCTTAAAAGGAGGACCTTATGTGTGCCAGGGTAAATTTATGGAAGAACGACTGATCCCGCAGGGTCGAGTGCGACAGCGCTCGAAGGGAAGAACGACTGATCCCGCAGGGTCGAGTGCGACAGCGCTCGAAAGGAGTGAATGCGTAAGCACTTATA